>DCWL01000006.1:0-619 GCA_002327585.1 Candidatus Phycocordibacter aenigmaticus | reverse complement strand
TGAGGGAAAGGTGAAAAATACCCCGGTGAGGGGAGTGAAATAGATCTGAAACCGTATGCCTACAAGGAGTCGGAGCGGCGCTTGCGCCGTGACGGCGTGCCTATTGAAGAATGAGCCAACGAGTTCATATATACTGCGTGGCTAACTGCGTAAAATGCAGGAAGTCGTAGGGAAACCGAGTGTGAATAGCGCGAAATTTTGTAGTATGTATGAGACCCGAAGCCAGATGAGCTTGCCATGGACAGGGTGAACGCCGGCGAAAGCCAGCGGGAGGCCCGAACCGGTTGGTCGTACAATTCCATCGGATGATCTGTGGTAAGGAGTGAAAAGCTAATCGAATCTGGTAATAGCTGGTTCTCTCCGAAATAGCTTTAGGGTTAGCGTTCGGTGTACCTTTTGGGGGTAGAGCACTGGATGGCGTAAATAGGGAGAAATCTCGTTATGCCAATCAAACTCCGAATACCAAAAGTAACTGCCGAGCAGTTAGACTGTGGGGGCTAAGCTCCACTGGTCGAAAGGGAAACAGCCCAGATCTCAAGTTAAGGTCCCTAAATTTACATTAAGTGCGCTTAAGGATGTGAGATTTCTCTGACAATGAGGATGTTGGCTTAGAAGCAGC
>DCWL01000011.1 GCA_002327585.1 Candidatus Phycocordibacter aenigmaticus | reverse complement strand
CTCCAATTCTTTAGTGCTATGTCCCCCGAGTATAACTTAATTATAAGCCTATTTTCTAATCGAAATTATATGGAAAAATTGGCTCACCAGTTGAGTTTTATCAATATGTTGAGACAAGCGGAGGAAGTTGAAATTGGATTAAAAGCTTGGCTTAAAAATGACCACGTTGGATTTGAAATTTATTACATGTGGGAGGGGCAAACGAAAACATATTTCCCTGATTTTGTTATAAAACTTGAAGGAGAAAGATACTTAATAATTGAAGTGAAAGGAAAAAAGATTGATCAAGATGAAGCAAAATGGAAAGCGGCACGAGAGTGGGTTGAAGCAGTAAATGTCATTGAATCTTTCGGCACATGGGA
This sequence comes from Candidatus Phycocordibacter aenigmaticus, assembly GCA_002327585.1. Classification (GTDB taxonomy): domain Bacteria; phylum Patescibacteriota; class Minisyncoccia; order Phycocordibacterales; family UBA2163; genus UBA2163. The sequence continues at coordinate 83,869 of DCWL01000011.1, read as the reverse complement.
GTTTAAAGTTCTCAAAGATACTTCCGATGTGTTTGATGTAGTGAAATAAATATAAAAGCAATAATTGCAGTAATTAGCAAGAGTATTAACAGAAGAATAAAAAAGAACAACAGACTATTAGTATACTCACAGTATAACATCGCATCTAAAGCGTAGAACTAGGCTCTAACACAAGCCCTGCCGTAGGTGCCTATCTTTGTATATGTTATGTCAAATTGCCCAAGGCTCAAGGAAAGAAAAGGAGTTTACTATAATTTCAGTTTCTCTAAATAAAGCACTAGCTCCACTTCTTTCATCAAGTAATGGAGAAATACTTATTCGCCATTTTTGATTTGGTGTATTAACTACAACCCAAAGTCCGCCATCAATAAAAATTGCTTGTTGCCCGTCAATCGTTTCTATTTGATAGTCATCTAGATATTCCTTCATTATATCTACAGCATCAAATGGCTTTGCTCTACTTGAACCAATTGCTTCCTGCTTGAGCCACTCAAAAGGAGTTAAGAGATTGCTATTTTCTTCGACGGTGATAGATATTGATGTAAATGGTTCATCAGTAGTTTTCAATCGTTCAGGCATAATTATCAACATGTTGGGAATGTTAGGGTCTTTTTCTATAAAAAGATAGTTCGGATATTTAAATGAAAATCCAATCTCACCATCAACATATATCTCGTAATCTTGAGTGTAAGTCCAAGGACCTTTTTCGCCCCAAGGACTCTTCTCGCACTTCATAGAGATAAACCAATCCATTCTTTTTTGAGATAGTTCTTCTTCTGTAATGCCGGGATTATTCTCTGAAGTGTTTTTAATATATTGTTCTAAACTTTCAGTATATTCCTCCTTGGTATCGTAATCTGCAGGACATTTGTAAGTGACTTTATGTTCTCCATTAATATCTATATCAAACCTATCTATAAAGCCGTACACACTGAGAGTCAAAACAAAACCAATTACTCCCCCCATAATGATTATTGCAAGTGCCTTTAAAAGTTCAGGTGTTTTCTCCCAAAGTCTATCTACTCGATTGAAAAATTCTTTTTCTTTTTGTGTTGGACCTTCCATAAATATGCTGATTCTTTATCATTTCTTCAAAACTGAGAAATTAATCTCCACTTAAATGGTTTCCTAGCATTATTATACCAGGAATGATAATGAATATAATTATAAGTGCCCAAACCATAAATGTTATTTGTTATATTTCGGATTTCTTATATTGGTTCAAAATCATTGCAATATTAATTGGTTTATCTCTTGTCTTGTCCGCAACATAACTTCCTGCAACTTTGAATACTTGGTCTGTTGCTCTTAATCTTGTATTAGAATCTTCTTTACTGTTTAACATAATTTCACTTACAACTTTTTTAGCATTTCCTTCATCAAATCCCAATAATTTCAACTCTTCTTTTACACCTTTTTGTTCTATTATTTTTTGTGGTGTAGCTTGCGCTACAGTCCTACTATATCCAGCCGTTTCCAGTAATTGTGATTTATTAAAAGGTTTCTCTTTTTTTGAATTGTTTATTATCTCTTCAGCAAGTCTTTTTTGTTTGAATGTTGTCATTATTTAATTATTTATTAGTGATAATAAATACTAGACTCTACAAATCAACCTGTCTTATACACACTTTCAATTAATACTGCATATTACTTGGATATAAATTCTTGTAAATCTTCGTACCAAGATTTAGCCCGCCCAGTAGGACTCGAACCTACGACCCTCTGCTTAAGAGGCAGGTGCTCTACCAACTGAGCTATGGGCGGGTGGTGCCGAGGGTGGGACTCGAACCCACACGGACTTGCGTCCCCAAAATTTTAAGTCTTGTGCGTCTACCAATTTCGCCACCTCGGCTTGAGGCCTGGGCGGGAATCGAACCCGCGTGTAGAGGTTTTGCAAACCGCTGCCTTACCACTTGGCTACCAGGCCTTATTTATTTAAAAGTTTATCAATTCGCTGTCTGTTTTTTTTCTCCCATATCAATTTCAAAATCGAATGTCGGGATTTTTTTTATCTGCATTCTCTCCTGCGCATATTTCCTGAACTCGCTTCTTTTACGCTTTGCAAATTTAAGTGCGACTTTCTCAGAATCTTGCGGATATACGCTGAGATATATTTTTGCTTCTTTCAAGTTGCTTGATATATTTGCGCGAGTGACCGTAATTATAGATGTTCTGTCTGACTCTTTTGCAAGAAACTCTGCCGCAAGTTCTCTCACAAGCCCACTTACTTTCTCAGCTCTCAACGACATATTAACCTATTTTTCGCCAGCAACGAAGCTCTCTAGCGTGTCTCCGACCGCGATCTCGGCACGTGCCTTAATCTGTGCTCCGAACTCGCCTTCTTTAACTTCTCTTACATTTGTTTTGCTGCTCTGAAGATTAAGAATTTCTCCTTCTCCAACCCTACTGTCTCTGCGGATTATGTTGACTTTTCCTTTCACCAAAAATTCTCCTTCCGTAATTTTCCCGCCCAAAACTTGTTTGTCTTTTGCCTTGCTGAATATTTTAAGAACTTTTGCAGATCCCGTCTTCTCTTCAATTTTGACCTTTGGGGTTCTTTCTTTAATAACATCGCTTAGCCACTCCGATATCTTATATATCACGTCAAAAATCTTTATTTCAATTCCAAGGCGGTTCGCGAGGCTTTGCGCAGGACCATCAACTTTTGTGTTAAAGCCGGCAATGAGTGCTTCAGTTTTGCCGCTTGCGGTCTTTACGTCATTCTCTGTTATGGAGCCGACGCCCTTTTTAATGATTTTAATCTTGACCGAATTACTCTCAAGTTTTTCAATTTCATGCTCAACAGCATCTAAGGTGCCCAAGACATCTGCGATAAATATCAGCGGAATCTCAAGCGGTCCTTCTTCGCTTCCTTTATTTTCGCTGCCGTTTGCGCTTTTAGGTTTTTTATCAATTTTAACAACAGCATTTTCAGCTTCTTTCTTTGTACAGAATGACAGGAAAGATGCCCCTATATCTGGTACACTGCCAAATCCGACGACTTTTATTGGAGAAGAAAATGAAGCCTCTTTTATTTTATTTCCGAGAAAATCCTCCATTATCCTGACGGGAGAGGTGCTCCCACCTGCGGCAACAAACATTCCTGTCCTGAGCGTCCCATCTTTTATTATAAGTGTGGCTGAAATTCCCTTTTTTTGGTCAAGATGGGATTCAATTACAATACCTTTCGCATTCTTTCCTTCTTCTCCGCTTAGCTCCTCAAGATCCGCCACCAAAAGCATCATATCAAGAAGTTCCGGAATACCTTCGCCTGTTTTTGCCGATACTGCAACGAACGGCACTTCTCCTCCAAGTCCCTCCAAGTAAATTTCCTTTTCAAGGAGATTTTGTTTTGTCCTCTCAACATTTGCTTCTGGTTTGTCTATCTTATTTATCGCAACAATGAACGGCATTTTATTCTGCCTGATACATTTGAGTGCCTCAAGCGTCTGGGCCTTCACGCCTTCCTCTGCTGATACTACAAGTACCGCAATGTCAGCGACTTCAGCTCCGCGGAAACGCATTTTTTGAAAAGCTTCGTGTCCAGGAGTATCAAGAAAAGTAATTTTCCTGTTCTTTCCGGTTTGGTCATAGTGGGCTACTTCATAAGCGGAGAGACGCTGTGTTATGCCTCCTCGTTCACTTTCAACGACATTTGTTTTTCTTATATAGTCAAGAAGCGCCGACTTGCCGTGATCTATATGCCCCATTACAACAATAACAGGCGGTCGTTGTATTCTTTTTTCCGTTTTTTCTTTTGTCATAATAGAGGATTAACATAATTGACAGCTATTCCAGCTTTTTCTTTACATTATCAATTGCTTTTCTTTCTTCATCTGTTAGCTCAAATTCTGAAGCATATTTTTTGATTGGCTTTGAGAATATGCTGACTCTATCTCTTGCATACAAGCTTGACATAACGAGTCCGTCGCCATTCTCGTCCAAAAATGCAGTTGCAAAACTTTGGTTTCCTCCAAGCCCTTCTCCTTTGAACGGATTGAATCTTACAGTCTCTATACCCTGAGTACTTCTTCTCAAGCGCTTTTCCACTTGGATTAAGTAATCCTCCATATCCTTTCTGAATTTCTCCAAGTCATTAAGATTCGCCTTTATTGTTAACATTGAATCTTCAAGACTTTTGCCGTTTTTGCCATATGTAAACTTTCTGATTTTCTTCTCAAGCCCTATAATCCATACGATGAGAAAGATTAAAACTCCACCAAGCGTGTATATCAGATATATTGGAATTGAAGAAATATCAAACTGCATATAAGTTAGCATTATACACTATTTTGAAAAAAGATTAATACGTGTAATATATGATTATGTCAATCTTTGGAAGGAAAAAGAAAAGAATATATATGGATTATGCAGCGACTACACCCGTAGATGCAGAAGTTCTAAAAGCCATGATGCCTTATTTTGTGGAGAATTTTGGAAACGCGAGTTCCATACATAAAGAAGGTGTTGTAGCAAAAGACGCTCTTAATAAAACGCGTGGAAGTATCGCAGATATTTTAAATGCCCGAAGTGAAGAGATAATATTTACATCTGGCGGGACAGAAGCAAACAACTTAACAATCTTTGGTGTCATTGGAGAACCTAAAGGTGTACATGCAGTTACAAGCACCATTGAACACCCATCAGTTTTGGAAGCGTTCAGAGTACTTGAGAAAAAGGGCCTAAAGGTAACTTATATTGAAGTAGATGAAAACGGTGTAGTAAACCCTAAAGATGTAAGAGATGCTATCAAAGAAAACACTATCTTAGTATCTATAATGTATGTGAATAATGAAATAGGGACGATACAGCCTATATCAGAAATTGCAAAAGCTGTTAGACACAAAAGAAAGAAAAATATTCAACTTCCAGCTGCTAATTTCCAACTTCCATACTTTCATACTGATGCATCTCAAGCGCCATTATATTTATCACTTAACACGATAAAACTGGGTGTTGATATGATGACTCTTGGCGGACATAAGATGTATGGTCCAAAAGGAATTGGATGTTTGTACGTAAAGAAAGATACAAATTTGAATTTAGAAAGGAAAGGAACAGAGAATATTCCACTTATCATAGGGTTTGCTAAAGCGCTTCTACTTGCGAATGCGAACAGGGAAAGTGAGTCCAGTAGATTAAAAGAGCTCCAAAATTATTTTATAGAAAAACTTGAAAAAGAAATTCCAAAGGCAGAACTTAACGGAAGCGGCGGTAAAAGATTGCCGAACAATGTAAACATATATATACCCAGTATAAACGGCGAGTTTTTCGTGGTTATTTTAGACAATAAGGCAGTAGCGTGCTCTAAAGGAAGCGCTTGCAGAGAGGGGAATGAATACGAAGGCTCGTATGTAATAGAAGCTCTTGGACATAGCAAAGAGCGTTCCACAAACTCTCTTCGCTTTTCTCTCGGAAAAGACACTACAAAAGGAGACATTGACTATGTAGTCAAAATTTTAAGTGAAAGTATCAAAAAATATTCAATTTGAATAACTCAATGCGTGGAGTTATTCAGATTTGACAAAAAAGATATCTGTGATATTATCAAAAAACTTTCAGAATGGTCGAAATGTTATATTTCTATACAGTATTTCTTGATTATATATACTTTATACTTTATACTTAATATATAAATATTTTTAAAAATGGATATTGAACGGCTAACAAAAATGCAGATTGTACTTTTGACTCTTTTAGTGAGCTTTGTCACTTCTATTGCAACTGGAATCGTGACAGTGACGCTCATGGATCAGGCGCCGCCTGCTGTCACTCAGACAATAAATCGCGTTGTGGAGCGCACCGTTGAGCGTGTTGTGCCTGACAAATCTCAAGGCGCAAGCGTCATTACCAAAGAAGTTACGGTTGTAGTAAAGGAAGATGACCTGATTACCGACTCCATTGAAAAGAATTCAAAGAGCATTGTAAGGATTAAGAAAATCAACGGCGGAGGAACCTCTGGCAAATTCGTAGGTCTTGGTATTATAGTGTCGCGTGACGGAATGATTGCAACAGATCCATCTGTTATAAAAGATAATCCGGCATATATAATTGAGACAGCCAGCGGAGAGACTTTCAATGCAAATGTTTTGGAAGAAGAAGGCGGAAAGCTGTCAGTATTTCTTGCAGTTGAGACACCAGAAGAGGAAAAAGAGATTATATTTTCTCCTGTCGCTTTTTCAAATGCGGAGAATTTCAAGCTTGGTCAGACGATAATATCTCTCACCGGAGAGAAACGGACTGATGTTGCGATAGGAATAATTTCAGGGCTTATTGAAGATGAAATTACAGTAGAGACTCCAGAAGAAGAGGCAGAAAATGAAGATGCAATGCAAACAGAAGTCCCTGAAGAGACAGTAGTGGTGCTCTCTCTTATAAAAACGAACATCAATGAAAAGGATGTTTTTTCAGGGAGCCCGCTTATTGATATATTCGGCGAGGTAATCGGCATTTCAACCACAGACTCCTTCATAGGAAAGACCGCACTGTTCAAGCCGGTCTTGGAGATAAAATCTGCACTTTCTGATATCCAGGCTAGTGCTGAGGAAATCTCAAAGGAAGTTTCTAGTGAATAAGATAATTTATGCCTCCATTTACTAATTTCACAACAAAGGCAAAAGAAGCAATCCGCAAAGCACACGAACTTGCCATTGAGCGCGGACAAAACCATGTAAATCCGCTCCATCTCCTGACCGCTCTTGTCCTTCAGGAAGAAAGCATGGTCTTTTCCATTTTAGAAAAGCTTGATGTGGATACGATGCTTCTCACTGACACTCTGCTTGAGACACTTGAAACGCCAGAAACATCTTCAGTACTCTCCCCATCTTACCAGCTTTATTTGACACCCGAGCTTGCTCAAGTTCTTGAGAGCTCAGGTAAGGTTGCGTCGCATTTTGGAGACCAGTTTGTTTCAACAGAGCATCTTTTTATAGCAATTCTAGACTATCCGGGTCCCGCGCGCGAGATTCTCGCAAGATTCAAGTTGGACAGAAATACAGTTGCACAGATTCTGCAGGAGCTTAAAGGAGGTCGTATTACGGAAGCCGACCAACCGAAGCGCTTTAGAGCTTTGGCAAAATACACAAGATCTCTTACAAAGCTTGCGTCGGAGAATAAGCTTGACCCTGTTGTCGGCCGTGACAACGAGATTACGCGTGTAATTCAGATTCTCTCACGTAGAACCAAAAACAATCCAATACTTATAGGCGAGGCGGGAGTCGGCAAAACTGCAATAGCAGAAGGATTGGCACAGAGAATGGCGTCCGGAGATATTCCCGAATCACTAAAAAGCAAAGAACTCTTGTCGCTTGATCTCGGGATGTTGATTGCTGGTACAAAATACAGGGGAGAGTTTGAAGAACGGCTCAAGAGTATTATGCGTGAGATTGAACGTGCGGAAGGGAATATAATCTTATTTATTGACGAAATCCACACTATTGTTGGAGCCGGAGCGGCAGAGGGCGCAATGGATGCGTCCAATATGCTAAAGCCTGCGCTCTCTCGTGGCGATCTTCGCGCAATTGGAGCAACAACAATTAAGGAATACCAAAAGCATATTGAACGCGACCCTGCGCTGACACGGCGTTTCCAACCTGTTTATGTTCAAGAACCCTCTCTTGATGATACTATCGCAATCTTGCGTGGCCTTCGCGAAAAATATGAACTTTACCACGGAGTTAAGATTACGGACGATGCTATTGTATCTGCTGTTAATTTATCCAGCCGCTACATCACGGACAGATTCCTGCCTGACAAGGCAGTTGATTTAATTGACGAGGCGGCATCATCTCTGAGAATCTCACTTGAAAACAAACCACCTATTCTTGAAGAGGCTCACAGAAAAATTATGCGTCTTGAGATTGAAAAAGAAGCGCTTAAAAAAGACCTGGAAAGCTCGGATGGCAAAAAGACGGCGAAGCGCGTGAAAAAAATTGACAAAGAGATAGCGGATATGAAAGAAAAGACAAAAGAGCTTGAACTTAAGTGGAACAATGAAAAAGAGGTTCTCGGGGAAATAAAGACAATTAAAAAAGAGCTTGAAGCGCTTCGTGTTGAAGCGGAAGGAGCGGAAGCAAAAGCCAATCTTACAAAAGCTGCAGAAATCAGATACAGCCTGCTCCCCTCACTTCAGAGAGAATTTGAGACAAAAACAAAACGGCTCAAAAAACTTCAGCGCTCAAGAAGGATTCTCAAAGAAGAGGTTACGGAGACTGATATAGCCGATGTTGTATCGCGCTGGAGTAATGTTCCTGTGGCGAAGATGTTAGAGGAGGAGGCTGAAAAGCTCAGTAGGATGGAAGATACACTTAAAGGCAGAATCATCGGACAAGATGAATCAGTGAAAAAAATCGCAGACGCTGTGAAGCGCTCACGTGCTGGTATTGCAGACCCAAACCGTCCTATCGGTTCATTTCTATTTCTCGGTCCAACTGGCGTCGGCAAAACTGAGCTCACGAAAGCTTTGGCTGAATTTATGTTTGATGACGAAAAAGCTCTCATAAGAGTAGACATGTCAGAGTATATGGAGAAGCATGCAGTTTCCAAAATGATAGGTGCGCCTCCCGGCTATGTCGGGCATGAAGAAGGTGGAACCTTGACCGAGACTCTGCGGCACCGGCCGTACTCGGTGCTCTTATTTGACGAGATAGAGAAAGCACATCCTGAGGTGTTCAACATCCTGCTTCAGGTTCTTGACAATGGCCGACTGACAGACGCAAAGGGAAGGACAGTTAATTTCAAAAACGCAATCATAATACTTACGTCAAATATCGGCTCGGAGCATATAGATAAGATGAAGAATATCGGTTTTTCTGCAAAAAGTGATGACAGCAATGCTCAGTATGAAGAAGCAAAGAACAAGGTGATGGAGAGCCTGAGGGACTACTTCCGTCCAGAATTTCTCAATCGCCTCGATGAAATCATATTGTTCAATATTCTCTCCCCTGAAGCCGTAAAAGAAATTGTTAAAATTCAGGTTGAGATTGTCAAAGAGAGACTCAAAGAAAAAGGTATTGAGCTCGGTATTTTACCTGAAGTTCTCTCGCTTCTGGGAAAAGAAGGTTACAATCCGCAGTACGGGGCAAGGCCACTTAATCGCCTAATTCAAAATAAAATACTTACTAAAGTCGCATCTCTTATTATCTCCCAAGGTGTTGCCGAGGGTGGTTCAATTGAAGTTGGATTTGAAAAGGGGGAGTTTATATTTGACGTAAAGAAAAAGGGAACTAAGAAAAAAAAGAGCATAAAAAGTAGTATCCGCGCAGAAAAAGTGCTAACATAACTCCATTAGGGTGCGTCGCATAGTGGCAATTGCACTTGGCTGTAAACCAAGCGTCTTCGGACTCCGCAGGTTCGAGTCCTGCCGCACCCACCAAATCACAGCGCAAAGTACTAAGAGAGGGATATATTACACTTTGAAATAAATTTTTCTCAATTTGATACATAAATATATCTATGTTATTTTACGTAAAATAGTTCATTAAAAATTTTCCCATGTCTCAAAATTAAATAGGGTGGGACGACATGCTATTTGTTTTAAAAATATATTGTTTATTTTAAACAAGACAATAGCACTAGTGTCCCACCCATATAAATTAATGCCCTGCTTATAGACAATTCACAGATTGTTTGATAAAAACGAACTAGAGGCTGTTTATAAACACGGCAAAATAATGTGTTCTGGAGATGAACGTCCCCATGTCAGTAAAGACGACAATCCGAGTGTTAACAGGACACACAAGGTATCAGAAATGATACCTTGTTTTTATGTCCTAAAACACAGCTGTGTGAGCCGTAAAGAGAGATTGTGGAAAACTCTATTGACAGGAAATACGGTTTCCTGTACACTACTCAAATCGTGTTTTTCTACTGTGCAGATTGAGTTAAGGTCGTTTTTTATATCGTTTTATTAGAAGGATTATACATATTTTAATCACTTTTATATTTTGCGGGAGAAAGCAAAATAATTAAAGATTTTTAAACCCAGCAGCTTACACAAAAGCTCTACGCTTTTGCGTGTCAGTCTGTCTATTGTTTTTATGCGCACTAAACGAGAAGAAAAGCCAAAAAAGAAAAAATATTTTGGACGGTTCAAAAAGCCCCTTGTATCACTCCCAAACTTGGTTAAACCCCAGCTTGACTCGTTCAGATGGATTATAGAAGTTGGGCTCAAGGAGGTCTTTAAGGAAATTTCTCCGATTAACGATTACTCAGAAAAGAAATTTGAGCTTGAATTTGTTAATTTTGAGATAGGCGAGCCGAAATTCAATGAACATTACGCAAAGGAAAATATGCTCTCATATGACGCGCCGCTTCGCGCGACAGTGAAGCTTAAAAATAAAACCACGGGAAGCGAGAAAGAACAGGAGATTTTCCTAACCGATTTCCCGATAATGACTGACCACGGCACATTCATCATAAACGGAATTGAGCGCGTCGTCGTCTCCCAGCTTGCTCGCTCGTTCGGCGTATTTTTCACATCACAGGAGCTCAAAGGGAAGAATCACTTCGGCGCGAAAATTACTCCTTCTCGCGGTGCGTGGATAGAGATTGAGTCTGAGCCTGACGACGTTATTTACGTGAAAATAGACAGAAAAAGAAAATTTCCCATTACCTCACTTTTGCGGATTTTGGGGGCGAATTTTGACAGAGATATGGTTTCCCTTTTTGCAGGTAATAAATTTGCGAAAGATATAATAAATAATTCCATTGCTGCAGATCCAGCAAAAACTGTGGAGGAGGCTTATATTGAAATCCACAAAAAATTAAGGGACGGTGATCCAGCAACCCCCCAGCATGCGAAAGAATTCATTGATTCAATTTTCAGTTCTGACCGCTATGATCTTTCAAAAGTCGGGCGTTATCGGTTCAATCAGAGATTCGGCAGAGCGCTCAATGATGCAGAGATGAAAAAAAGAACAGTGTCGCTTGATGATATTGCTGCAATTGTCTCCCATATCATTACTTTGAACAACACGCCGAGAGCCGTGGCCGATGACATTGACCATCTAGGATTTCGCCGCGTGAGATATGTCGGAGAGATACTTCAGCAGAAGGTAAGAATAGGATTCTCAAGGATGAAAAGAAATATTCAGGACAGAATGTCAACGGTTGATTCCGAAACCGCCCTTCCTATCCAGTTTATAAATCCCCGCCCGCTTCAGGCGAGCATCAAAGAATTTTTTACGACGAGCCAACTCTCAAAATTTATGGAGCAACAGAATATCTTGGGAGAGCTTGAGGATTTGAGAACTCTCTCGGCGCTCGGTCCCGGAGGGCTTGATCGCAAGCGCGCCGGTTTTGAAGTGCGTGACGTTCATCCGACCCACTACGGACGGCTTTGCCCTATCCACACTCCTGAGGGCCCCAACATTGGGCTGATACTTCGACTTGCCACATATGCGCGCATCAGTGAATTTGGCATGATTGAGACTCCGTATGCAAAGGTTGAAGACGGTAAAATTTCAGATGAAATTATATATTTAAATGCTCATCAAGAAGAGCAGTACAATATAGCGCATGCTGCCACAAAATGTAACGATAAAAACGATATAGTTGAAGATTTCGTGGAAGTGCGCAGGAAAGGAGAGCCTAATCTTGTGGAGAAAAAGGAAGTTGATTTTATTGATGTTGCCACAAATCAGGCATTTTCCGCCGCGACTTCAATGATTCCTTTTCTTGAGCACAACAACGGAAATAGGGCACTGATGGGCTCTAATATGCAGAAGCAAGCGACTCCTTCTATTGTGCCGGAGACGCCACTTGTGGCAACTGGCATTGAAGAAGGTGCTGCCCGCGACACTGGGCGTGTCGTAATCTCAAAGACAGACGGGGAAGTTAAAAAGGTTGACGCTAAAAAGATAATCATTGAAAACAGTAAAGGAGAGAAAATAGAATATAATCTTATAAACTTTACAAAGACGAATAATTTCTCCGCATTTCACCAAAGACCTGCCGTATCGATTGGAGACAAGGTGAAAAAGGGAGACCTGCTTGCGGATACTTCATCAAGCGCTGGTGGCCAGATGGCTCTCGGGCAGAATGTGCGCGTAGCATTTATGTCTTGGTTTGGTGCGAATTACGAGGACGCCATTATTCTCTCTGAACGGCTGGTCAAGAACAGCAAATTCACAAGCATCAGAATAGATGAATTTGAAGTAAATGTTCGTGATACAAAACTCGGCCCTGAGCTGACAACTCATGATATTCCCAATGTAGGAGAAGTAAAGCTTAAAAACCTTGATGAAGACGGAATTGTGCGGATTGGTGCTGAAGTAAGGCAGGGCGATATTCTTGTTGGCAAAGTCACTCCCAAAGGGGAATCACAGCTTACTCCCGAAGAGCGACTCCTGCGCTCCATTTTCGGCGAGAAGGCAAAAGATGTAAAAGACACATCACTTCGTCTTGAAGGCGGAAAGCGCGGAAGAGTAATCGGAGTAAAAATATTCTCGCGGGAAAAAGGAGATACTCTTGAATCGGGCGTTATAGAAAGAATTCACATTACCGTGGCGCAGTTGCGGAATGTATCAGTAGGAGATAAGCTTGCGGGACGCCACGGCAATAAGGGAGTCATATCAAAAATTCTGCCTGAAGAAGACATGCCCTACACAAAAGACGGCGAGCCTGTAGATATTATCCTAACGCCGCTTGGGGTTCCTTCGCGCATGAACTTGGGGCAGATACTCGAGCTCCATCTCGGGCTTGCGGCGAACACACTGGGATATCAGGCAATTGTTCCCTCATTTGCCGGCGCTGATGAGAAGGAGATAAAGGAGGAGTTGAAAAAAGCGGGATTTCCCGAGAACGGTAAGATGCCACTTTATAACGGCAGGACAGGAGAGCAGTTCGATCAGGATGTTTCTGTGGGATACATGTATATAATGAAGCTTCACCACATGGTTGAGGACAAGATACATATGCGTTCAATCGGTCCGTACTCTCTTATCACACAACAGCCACTTGGAGGAAAGGCGCAGTCAGGGGGACAGAGATTCGGAGAGATGGAAGTGTGGGCGCTTCTCGGATACGGCGCGGCTTACACGCTTCGGGAGATGCTCACCGTAAAGTCAGACGATATACTCGGACGGTCTGAAACATTCGACGCTGTGGTCAAAGGAGAGAAAATCAAACATCCTCATACGCCAGCATCCTTCAATGTACTTCTCAATAATCTCAGAGGACTGTCGCTTGATGTTCAGCTTAAGTAATCATAATTCATATTTTATGTATAATAAAACAAATAAAAAAGCATTTGATACAGAAAACTTTGACACCGTATCACTGAAACTTGCGTCACCTGAAGTGATTTTGAGCTGGTCATTCGGCGAGATTACAAAACCTGAGACAATCAACTACAGGACACAGCGTGCTGAGAAGAACGGCCTTTTTGACGAGAAGATTTTTGGGCCTGAAAAAGATTACGAATGCTACTGTGGAAAATATAGAGGTATCAGGTACAGAGGAATTATATGCGAGAGATGTGGCGTTGAAATAACACGCTCAGTCGTGCGGCGCGAGCGGATGGGGCATATAGAACTTTCATCTCCTGTATCGCATATCTGGTTTTTGCGAAGCATCCCCTCAAGGATAAGTCTATTGCTTGGAATCTCTGCTGCTAATGTGGAGAAGGTGATTTACTTTGCAGGATACATTGTCACAAAAGTTATTGAGGACGAGAAATTGAAAATCTTAAAGGAGCTTAATACTGAATACAAAACAAAAACAAAAGCAGCAAATGATGAAAAAACAAAAACTGAGCTCAAAAGGCTTTTCACAGTCGCAAAACAGGAGATTGACGATATTAATGAAGGAGCCGTCTTGGATGAGATTGTATATCATAAATACGCTATAAAATACGGAACGCTTTTTGAAACAGGCATAGGGGCTGAAGCGATATACAACATTTTTAAAAATCTCGACCTTAAGAAATTGATTTCAGAACTTGAAGCGGAGCTTGAAAAAGCTGGATCTATCAAGAGAGAAAAACTAAACAAACGCCTTGCTCTTGCAAAAGGAATGTCCTCTGCCGACATACGGCCTGAGTGGATGTTTTTGACACGGATTCCTATCACTCCACCAGCGCTGCGGCCTATGGTAGCACTTGAAGGCGGACGGCATGCGACATCCGATGTCAATGACTTGTACAGAAGGGTTATAAACAGAAATAATCGCCTTAAGAAACTAAAGGATATTGATGCACCTGATGTTATTTTAAGAAATGAAAAAAGAATCCTGCAGGAAGCCGTTGACGCACTTTTGGACAACTCAATAAGGCACGGCAATACGCTTTTCTCTGCGATGAGCCAGTCGCAGAGGAGGCCTTTGAAATCAATATCTGATTATCTAAGAGGGAAACAGGGATATTTCAGGCAGAATCTATTGGGAAAGAGAGTTGATTATTCGGGGCGTTCCGTAATTGTTATCGGTCCTGAATTAAAGCTCGATGAATGCGGCCTTCCAAAGCATATGGCGCTAGAGTTATTCAGGCCTTTTATCATCTCAAAACTCTTGGAGCGTGAACTCGCGTATAACATACGCGGCGCCGGGCGCCTTATTGATGATGGTATTCCTGAGGTATGGGCAATCTTAGAAGAGGTAATTAAAGATAAATATGTACTTCTAAACCGTGCACCGACACTTCATCGTCAGGGCATTCAGGGCTTTAAGCCGGTTTTGATTGAGGGAAATGCTATTCAGATACACCCTCTTGTATGTCCTGCTTTTAACGCGGATTTTGACGGGGATATGATGGCGGTTCACGTACCCTTGTCACGGGAAGCTCAGAAGGAGGCAAAGAACATAATTTCTGCAAATAAAAATGTACTGAAGCCCGGAAATGGTGACCCCGTGATCTCAACAAAAATGCTCGATATAGTTTTGGGCTGTTATTGGATGACAAAAATTATTCCAGGCGACAAAGGAGAAGGAAAAATTTTCTCCAACCCAAACAGCGCTATAACCGCTTATGATTTCGGGCAGGTCGGCTTTCGTGCAAAAATAAAAATTATGCCATCGGACAAGCCAAGGTATGAAAGATTTGGCGGACAGCCTTTTGAAACATCCGTCGGAAGAATTCTGTTCAACAGCATCCTTCCGAGCGACTATCCGTATGTTGATTATGATATTACAAACAAGAGCATGTTAGCGCTTGTCGAGGATCTTATAAAAGTTTACGGACTTGAACGAATCCCCGGGATTGTAGACAAGATAAAAAAATTCGGATTCCAGTATGCCACACACTCTGGTGTTACATGGGGCATTGATGATGTAATTGTTCCGGACGACAAAAAAGATGTCATCAAATCTGCCAAGAGTAAATCCAAAGAAATACTTGATCAATACAATGAAGGGCTACTTTCGGCAGACGAAAAAAGAAGGATGAACATAGAAACATGGATTGGGGCCAAGAATGAAATAGAAAGCCGGATTCCAGATACGTTAGAGAAAGATGGATCAGTGTACGATATGTGGCGCTCTGGCGCTCGGGGCTCTATAGGCCAGATTACTATAATGTCTGGTATGGTAGGGCTTATGCAGAACACAAAAGGAGAGACGATTGAGTTTCCTATTATTGCTTCAATGAAAGAAGGCCTTACTCCAATTGAATATTTCATCACAACTCATGGCTCAAGGAAAGGTCTTGCAGATACAGCGCTTCAGACAGCAAAGGCGGGATACTTAACAAGGCGACTTTTTGATGTTGCACAAGATGCAATCATAACTGAAAAAGATTGTGGTACTAAAGATGGAGTTATAATCAATAAGATAAGTGCTTCAGGGCTTGAGATTTCAATTACAAAAAATATAAAAGGAAGAATCTTGGCTACTGATGTCAAGGATGTAAGTGGCAATGTCTTATTTAAGAAAGGAACTTTCATGACTGAAGAGCAGGCAAGGCAGATCGAAGATGCTGGAATTGAAAGTGTAAATGTTCGCTCTCCGATGGTATGCAAAACACAGCAGGGGATTTGTCAGAATTGTTATGGTATTGATATGACAACGAATAATCCTATTGAGATAGGAGAAGCTGTCGGGACAGTTGCAGCGCAGGCTATAGGAGAGCCCGGCACACAGCTTACCATGAGAACCTTCCATACAGGCGGTACTGCATCAGTCGGCGGAGATATTACACAAGGTCTTCCAAGAGTGGAGGAAGTATTTGAAAAAAGGTCTCCGAAGAATCCGGCGTTAATAGCACATATTGATGGTACAGTATCCGAGATAAAGAATCACGAAAAAGAAAAATTGATTATCCTTCTTCCGAATAAATCGGAAAAGGGAACTAAATCCAAAAAAAGTACGGAATATCGAGTTCATTTCAGAAGAATGTCTTTTGTAAAGGTGGGTGACAAAGTGTCAAAAGGAGATTTCTTGACTGACGGCTCGGCAAATATAGATGAGCTTTTCAAATACAGCGACAGAGAGAAAACTCAGAATTATATTATCAGTGAAATTAACAGAATTTACGAACTTCAGGGTGCTTCCATATCACGCAAACATATAGAGGTTATTATAAAACAGATGTTTTCACGAAGAAAAATTAAAGAAGCGTCGCCAAATGAAAACTTCACTGTTGGAGATATTGTTGAACATCATGAATTTGCAAATGCTCTCAAAAGAGCAAAAGAGAACGGTTCGAACCAGCCAGTAGCAAATCCACTAGTGCTCGGGATTTCTGAAGTGTCACTTTCACGAAAAAGCTTCCTCTCAGCTGCATCATTTCAGAATACTACGAAAATTCTCATAAATGCCGCAGTTAGGGGGAGTATAGACAGACTTATAGGACTCAAAGAAAATGTTATAATTGGAAGACTGATTCCCGCTGGAACCGGATTTGAGGGGAGCGCAAAAGCAGAAATGGTCAAAGAAAATAAAGAGTCCGAGTAAAGCGTGGAAGAAGTGCAAAAATTTATTATGCCCTCTAACGTTGAAAAAATAAAAGAAAGACTTGGCATAGTGGATGTAGTTGGTCAGTACATAAAACTTCAGAAAGCGGGAAGTAATTTGAAAGCAAAATGCCCCTTTCATAATGAAAAGACCCCTTCATTTTTTGTATCTCCTTCGCGAAGCACCTACTACTGTTTTGGATGCGGGGTAAAGGGAGACATTTTTTCATTTGTTGAGCAGTTTGAGGGTCTTGATTTTTCCGGTGCATTGAAAATCCTTGCCGAGAAAGCTGGCGTACAGATAGAGTACGAGAAGCAAGAAAAAAGAGACGAGAGAGATCGCCTCTATAGCATTGTAGAGGAGGCGACGTTGTTCTTTGAAGAGAGTTTAAATAAAGAGGAAGGAAAGGATGTAAAAAAATATCTCTACGGGAGAGGACTTAATGATAAAACAATAAAAGCATGGCGTATCGGATATTCTCCTTCATCATGGAGTACTCTGTACGAGCATCTGAAGAAAAAGCATAGCGCAAATGAGATTGAAAAAGCCGGACTTATAAAAAAATCTGAAAAAGGCGGAGATTATTATGACAGATTTCGCGGTAGAATTATGTTTCCCATCTCTGATAATTCAGGCAGGATAATAGCATTTTCCGGAAGAATATTTAGAGATAAAGAGAATGAAGCAAAATACATAAATTCTCCAGAAACTTCCCTTTTCAGAAAATCAAAAATACTTTACGGTTTGGATAGGGCAAAGTTTTCAATACGGAAACTGAATTTCTCAATTATCGTTGAAGGGCAAATAGATTTGCTGGCATCACATCAGGCCGGATTTACAAATACTGTTGCCCTTTCCGGCACAGCACTCACGGAAGAACAAGTTGAACTTCTCAAGAGACTTTCAGGGAATGTGATTTTAGCTTTTGACTCAGATTCAGCCGGATTTGCATCATCCGGAAAGAGCGCAATGTTAACGCTTTCTGCCGGAATGGATGTAAAGATTGCTCACATGTCCAAGGGAGCCGATCCATCAGATGTTATAAACAAAGACAAGGATGAATGGAAAAAAATAATAAAAAATTCAAAACACATTGTAGATTTCTCTCTCGATATGCTCTCCGAAGAGATAGATGATAAAAGAAAATTACGCCTGAAAGCAGGACAAACAGTAATTCCCTATATTGCTGAGATTGCCAATAAGATTGACCAGGAGCATTTTATTTCAGAATTTGCACATAGGCTCGGAATATCAGAAGATGCGGTGCGGGAAGAAATCTTGAAAGTTCCGTCCGATAGCGTATCCGAAGAGGTAAAAGAAAACATCACAGTTCAACCTCAACCGGTTAAAATAAGTTCAATAGAGAATAAGGTGGCGGCCATTTTACTCTGGCAAAAGAGCGAGGACAAACCAGCTGTAAATGTAAAATCCTCTGTCAAAGAACTTGAGCGTATTGTCGGAAAGGATGGAGTTTTGCGAATAATGAAGAAAAAAGATTTCACGGATAAATTGTTGTTTGAAGCAGAACGTGCGCATGAAAATTCCGAGAGACTCCAGAGTGATTTAGATGAACTCTTGCATAATCTAGAGCAGGAATATATAAAAGAAGTTCGGGACAAAATTTTAATTGAACTGAAGTCCGCGGAGGCGGAAAATAATGCAGGCAAAATATCAAAAACCTTAAAAAGATATAAAGAACTCTCGGATAAATTACATCTTAATATTGGAAAATAAAAAATATGATAAAGAAAATAACAAAAAAGAAAAAAATAATCAAGAAAAGGAAGATTTCTAAAAAGCCAAAGAAAACCAAGAAACTTTTTATACACAAAAAACTTAAAGGCAAAAAGGCTACAAAGAAAAAATCTTTAAAATCTACTCCAAAAAGTAAAAAATTACCTGCTAAAAAAACCGTCACTAAAAAAGTTAAAAAGCTTGAAAGAAAAGCGAACAAACTTCTTTTAAAAGGACGCCAAAGAGGGTTTGTAACCTACGATGAAATACTCAAAGAGATTCCAGCTATAGAAGATGATATTATTTTTCTTGAAGAATTATATGAAAGATTTGGCGCAGCAAATATAGATGTACTTGAAAGTGGCGGGATGCTTGACGATAAGTCCTCCGATTTAGCCGGCAAAAGAAACACATACAAGCGTGGGAGCGATATATCCTCACATGATTCAATCCAGATGTATCTTCGCGAGATAGGGCAATATCCACTCTTATCCGCAAAAGAGGAACGAGACTTTGCCAAAAGAATTATGGAAGGCGATGAAGAGGCGAGGAATCTTTTGGCGAGAGCAAACCTGCGGCTCGTTGTCTCAATTGCAAAAAGATATGTCGGAAGAAGCCCCGACCTGACTCTCCTTGACCTGATACAAGAAGGCAATCTCGGTCTTTTTAAGGCGGTTGACAAGTTTGACTATACGAAAGGATATAAATTTTCCACTTATGCGACATGGTGGATAAGACAGGCAATAACAAGAGCGCTTGCCGATCAATCACGCACAATCAGAATCCCGGTTCATATGGTTGAGACAATTGCAAAATACAAACAGGTCTTCAGACGGCTTTCGCAGGATTTGGGGCGTGATCCGCTTCCCGAGGAGATTGCGGCGGAAATGGATTTGGATATTAATAAGATTTACCAGATCCAGAAAATTAATCAGGATACCATCTCACTCGAACGGCCAGTAGGAGATGACGGTGATGAGAAATCGACATTGGGTGATTTTGTACCAGACGATAAAATATCCTCTCCTGACCAGGATACGTCCCGCAGAATTCTTGCGGACCAGATTAAAGAAATTCTAAATGATCTCTCGCCTAAAGAAAAGAAAATTCTTGAAATGAGAAATGGTCTTTCCGACGGTATTTATCATACGCTTGAAGAAGTCGGAAGAGAATTCGGAGTGACCCGAGAGCGCATCCGCCAAATTGAGGCAAAAGCGCTTGAGAAAATCCAAAAACACGAAAAATCTCTTCGCCTCAAAAACTACTAAACCAAATAATGAAATAAATCCTGTGAGAAGGAAATAAGTAACCTATAAATGCAACAGCAGATATATGCTACAAAGAACTTGACATATTTTTTATATTATGTTAAAGTTTTGCCGAATCGTACTTTAAAATTTTTTATCTAGAAAAGGAGAAAGACATGGTTAGGATAAAAAAAGATGTAATACCTATGCCTCATAATTTGGGCGAGGCAGCTAAGTTTTTGGCAAAAATCGGCGAAGAGAAACGAAAGATAGATGCGATTAATCTAAACCTTAATGATGCAGTGAATGAATTAAAGACATCGGCAATAGTCGATGTAAAACCGCATCAGAAAAAGGTCGATGATCTTATGAGTGGACTTTTCGCTTTTGCCGAAGCCAACCGCAAAGAATTGACCAACAATGGTAGAAGTAAGTCGGTAAGGTTGCTAACTGGCTTTTTTGGGTGGAGGATGACGCCAAAATCAGTTTCGCTTCGTAATGTAAAAGCGATTTTGGAAGAATTGAAATCGCTCAAGCTCAAGCGCTTCATCCGGATTAAAAAAGAAGTGGACAAAGAGGCCATGCTTAGAGATCCTGATAAGGCAGAGACGATTAAGGGTGTATCAATTAATCAGCATGAAGAGTTCGTCGTAAAGCCCGACGAGCTGGAAATAGAAGTTACAGAAAAAGCTGATAGATTGAAAAAAATCACTAAAAGAAAGTGATTAAAAAAAACAGCCGTGAGAACTAACTTGAATCTCACGGCTGTATTTTTTTATTTATATTAAACTATAATTATTCTTCCGTATCTTCTGTATCTTCTGTATCTTCCGTATCTTCTGTATCTTCTGTATTGACTGCATCACTTTCCGAAAGCACCATGTCAATTGCCACTTTCATTGCGGTGAATGGCTGTGCGCCGGGAATGTCAATCTCCTCATCTCCAACGAGCATTATGTTGTGCGGTGTACCTCTGGCTCCTGATGCAGATGCGTCAGCCAAATCATCCTGCACTTTCTTTGCGTTTCGTTCGCTGTCTAGACATTCTTCAAGCTCTTCTCCACTGAGTCCGACATCCTCTGCAATTTGTGGAAGCTGGTCTAAATCCAAATCATTATTTGATGGAGTAATTTCGTAGAGTCTGTCTGTATATTCCCAGAATGCCACATTGCCTCCTTGGTCAAATGCACACTCCGTTGCTTCAGCTTCTTTTTGAGCTTTGGAATGAAGTCCGACAAGAGGGGAATGCCTGTAAACCCATGCAACTTTACCGTCTTTTCCATACTCATCAATGACCTGATGCATTGTCTCATGAAATTTTTTGCAGAATGGGCACTCCGTGTCAGAGTATTCAACGATTATTATTTTAGCATTCGGATTACCTAAAATGTGGTCATCTTCGGAAATCGGCCTGACCGATGTTGAATTATCCACCGCCGCCTGTTGGGAACCGTTGTCATTATCAGCAACTTTAGGCGAATCATCTTTATTTACCACAAAAAGTGCTCCGGCAATAACTATTGCCGCGACGACTATTGAAATTGGTATTAAAAGTTTACTGTCCATATTTATTTTTATTTATTATTAATATAACAGTACTATATCATATGGCATTAAAAGGGTAAAGTATGGGTTATTGAGCCATCTTTTTCCTTCTCCCACTCTGAAGTATCAAGCTTTATATCTCGTGTCTTCCCCAGATCCTTATATTTAAGTACCCCGTTTTTGAGCACGTAGTCATAAAGCTCTTTTGTAATTTTTACATCTTCTTTGCAATACTCTTTTACTTTTTCCACTTCTCCGTTTTTCCACCACGTAGTGGCTTCAAGACCGGTTCCAATCTTTTTTCTGCCCAGTGTCGCTTCAGCCACTGAATCAAGCTTCAGGCGTCTGCCGAGCTTTTTTTTTATTTCTTTAAGAATGTCCAAACTCTTTATGTGAGTTAAATCCCCCGGATAATATTTGTTCAGAAGCGGAATATCAAAATGGTCAGAGTTGTACCCGATAAGCATATCGGCTTTTTCAAGTACAGGCCAGAGATTTGGAAGTTCTTCTTGGGTATATGCGCTGTATTCATCTGTTTCTGAATCATGTATACACACAACAGACAAATCCAAAAGGACAGGATTGGCTTTCCCCACATCTTGGAATAAATTACTTGTTTCAATGTCAAAAGTTATCTTTTTCACTTTTATCCAATAGCACTTTTTATTTCATTTTCGGTGACTTCTTTTTCTTTGCCTGTTTTAAGCTCTTTGAGTTTGAATTTACCGCTTTTCTCTTCTTTTTCTCCGATGCATATGACAAAAGGGATTTTCTGTTTGTCGGCAATCTTTATCTGATCACCTATTTTTTTATCGGTCAGATTTATGGCTGTATTAAGGCCTTCTATACGAAGTCTCTGTGCAAGCTCTTGGGCAAATGGAATATTTGTATTATCCAACGTGCAGAGTATCAAATCTGTAGTTGAAACATATTCCGGAATTAGGTTTCGTACTTCAAGAAAGTTTTTAACAGGTATATCACCCATACCAAAACCAACAGCAGAAACTTTTTCCACGTTAAAAATCTCAAGTAGATTATCATAACGTCCACCGCCAAAAATGGAACGATTATTTTCAGGATTTGTGTCGTACACTTCAAAGACCATTCCAGTGTAATAATCAAATCCTCGAGTCAAAAACGGATCGATAGTCAAGTTGATATTTGTTTCTGATTTAAGTTGGTCCAAATATTTGATTTCTTCATACGAATCAAATTCATCGACATTTTTTTCTTTGAGAATATCCAAAAGTACTGAAGTTTTATCTCCAAGTATTTTTTCTGTTCTTTTTTCAAAATCTTCATCGGAGATTTTGCCGTATCGGTCAATAATTTTCACAAGTGCATTAACATCTTCTTCTTTTTTTATATCAAATTTCTTTGCCAAATACGGAGAAAGTACTCCTGCATAATTTATCTTTATTTCAAAGTCATCATCCTTTGCGCCAAAGTCTTTAAGTATTTGATACGCAAGTCTTATGATCTCAGCATCTGCCTTAACTTCATTTCCACCAAATAAATCGGCATTTAATTGCCAATGCTCACGCAGGCGTCCGCGTTGCGGGCGCTCATACCGAAATGCGTTTGGTATTGAATACCATCGCAGTGGAAAGGACAATTCGCGTCTTTTTCCTGCAATCATTCTCGCGACAGAGGGCGTCATTTCAGGGCGGAGTGTTACATCTCTTTCTCCTCGGTCTTTGAACGAATATGTTTGCTCTTTTACTAACTCTTCTCCTGATTTTGCTTCATAAAGCTCTGTCGGCTCAAGTACTGATGCCCCGTACTCTATATATCCAAAGCTCTCTGCGGTCTTTCGCATTTTGTCAAAAATATAGTTTTGAACAGCCATATCGGCAGGATAAAAATTCCGTACACCTTTGTACGGTTCTGTAGAGAGCTTTGTTTTTTTGTTTGACTCATTGGTCATTTCTAAATAATAGCGGAATTAAGCCAAATATACAAGCAACAGCGAGGTTAAATCTCGCCGTTACTTGTATATCCGAAAGTTAAATGACTACAAAAACAAAGTCAAGAAATTTTTATATATTATTTGGCCACCTTGTCAGCTTGCCGCATTATTATTTCTTTCACATATTTTGGTCTTCCGATTCCTTTTATTATAAATTCCTGCGATTCTCCGGCTGTCTGCACATGGATATTGCCGAAATTAAGAAGTGTCGCAATAACGCCTTTTATTTCAACAGTAATATCTTGAATTCTCTCCATTCTGAATGTTGAAATATCGCGGTTAAAAAATCCTTTTTGTTCAATATCGACAATTCGTTTATTTGTTATAAGCCACATATCTAAATAATAATCAGTCCAGATTGCGAAAAGTTTTGCCCAAGCTAGAAGCGTCCATGCCGAGACCGTAAATACTAAAATAGAAGGGGAAGGATGAAAATAAATTTTATCAATAAGAAAATCTACCGTTATAGTACTGTCGAAAAGATACCAATATATAAGAAATGGGATTATATATAAGATTATAAGTCCTATGCTGTCGCCAAAGAGAATAAGCCAATGCTTTCTTATAACTTTCTCAACTCTTTCATCTTTTGATAAATGTATCATATTAAATTTATATTAGATATTCAAAGCAGACAAATAAAACGCGTTTAAAAGTACGAAAGAGACTGTGAAATAAGCGATCATAGCAATCCATACCATAAGTGAGCCAATGCTGTATCTAAACCAGTGATAGACAAGCACCAAACTGTATATGGTAAAAAATACAAGCACGACGAAAAATATAAACCAGACAATATCACCGAAGTTTGAAAATTTATCTGAAATAAACTCAATTACTGGCCTTGCAAAATCGAAGGATTCTATAGAATCTAATACTATCTCGTTAAAAGGGGGCATACGTATATTCTCTCAAATATTCAGAGGTTATACAAACACAAAATCAAGGGACTTTGAGTCTAGATTAGTATTCGTGAGTTTGACTTTTACCTTGTCGCCCAAGTTAAATTTCTTTTTTGACTTCTGCCCCTCTAGACGGTAGTGCTTTTTATCAAGCGTATAGAAATCGTCCTTCATGCTATTGAGACGTATCAATCCTTCAGCTTTAGTATTTTCTTCCTCCACAAAAATCCCAAATTCAGTAATACCTGTTATAGTGCCTTTGAATGTCTTTCCGACATGCTCTTTCATATATTCAACCTGCTTGTAGCGGATTGAGTCACGCTCCGCCTCAACCGCTTCAACCTCCCGTTCAGAGGAAGTAATCGCAAGTTTTTCGTAGTGCTTAAGCTCACTATCTGAAATTCCTGTTCCATTTAAATGACTTTTCAAAATTCTGTGTACCATAAGATCAGGGTAGCGTCTGATGGGAGAGGTAAAATGAGTGTAATATCTGAATGAAAGTCCAAAATGCCCAATGTTCTTTGTTGAATATATTGCCTTTGACATTGAGCGTATTGTTGCAATTTTTATAAGATCCTCTACCGGCTTGCCTTTTATTTTTTCAAAAAGCTTGTTTATCTCATGAGTCGTTATATCTCCCCCTCCTGTATTGAATTCATACCCTATTGCGTGCAGAAATACTCCAAGCTCTTGTATTTTCTCCCTGTTCGGAACATCATGAATGCGGTAAATAAACATAAGGTTTCTGAGACCCGATTTCCTGGAGCGGTCATACACATACTCGGCAACTTTTTTATTTGCAAGAAGCATAAACTCTTCAATAAGATGATTCGTGTCAAACATTTTCTTTCTTTTGATACTGATCGGTTTTCCGTTTTCATCCAGCTGAAACTCCACCTCGTCATGCTCAAAAGATATCGAACCTTCCTTGAAGCGTTTCTTGCGTAGAATTTTTGCGATTTCATTTGCAATATTTAATTCTTTGTAATACTCACCCTTCTTTGCATCCAGTGTTTTTTGTGCGCTCTCGTATGTAAATCTTTTGTTGGAGCATATTATTGTCTCTCCGAACCACTGTGCTTTGACTGCACCTTGTTTTGAGAGTGTAAAGACGGCGGAGAAGGTGAGTTTGTCTTCTTCAGGATTTAAGCTGGAAACATCATTTGAAATTATTTCTGGAAGCATTGGAATTGTTCTGTCCACAAGATATATGGAAGTTGCACGTTTTTGCGCTTGTCTGTCAATCACGCTTTTCGAGCTTACGTAATGTGATACATCTGCTATGTGAACACCTATTTCAACATCGCCATTTTCGAGTTCCCTGATTGAAAGTGCATCATCAAAATCCTTTGCATCTGGTGGGTCAATTGTCATTGTTGTGATATCTCTAAAGTCTTTTCGTTTCTTTGATTCCTTTTCTAAAATTTCTATTTTTTTATTCTCAATTTCTTTTGCTGCTTTTTCGACATCTGCTGGGAAGCCTGTTTCAAAACCGTGGCTCAAGACGATTGAGCGCATTTCAACATTATGTTCTCCCTTGCGACCCAGGATTTCAACGATTTTCCCTTCAGGGTTTTTCTTTGGATCATTCCACTTTATAAATTCTACAAGCGCTTTGACTCCATCCTCGGCGTCTTTCTCCGACAGGAGAATATCGACATACATTCTTTTGTCATCCGGCACCAGAAAATATAGATTGTTCTCTTTTTCTATAGTGCCGACGAATTTTTGTTTTGCACGCTCAATCACTCTTGTTACTTCTCCTCTCATTCTTTCTCTATTGATTCTAGGATGAATAAGCACTTCCACTGTGTCTTTATTGAAAGCAGTATTTAGGTGCTCATTTAGGATTTCTATATCCTCCTCAAACAATTCACTGGGCAGATATCCAACGCCACGGCTCGTGACACTAATAACCCCGCTAAGGCGGGACTTTTTTTGGCTTTTATTTTTCCTTCTTTGTTGGTTCTCCATATTTTCCTTGAGTATATCAGATCACACTTAAAAGCGCTATTGTCAAGATATTTTGTGGTATAATATATATGATAAGTATAATTGAAAGTTCCTTTTGATTCTCATGGCGATGTCGTAAATACTGTTATTTGTATGAATTTTCCTTCCCGGTGCAGTGACAGGACAGCGACATCGTCATAATTTTTGGAAGCTTAGATTTGACTGTATATTGGACTTTTGTTATCATCTCTCTACTTATGTTGAAAATACGCCTGCAAAGAATAGGACGAAAAAACGACCCGTCATTTCGGGTTATTACTGTTGATTCAAGAAAGGGCCCTAAAGCCGGCAAGCCCACTGAGGTTCTTGGTTCATATGACCCAAGGCGCAATTCCATAGCCATTAAAGACGAAAGGGTAAAATATTGGATTTCAAAGGGCGCTCAAGTATCTGACTCTATGCATAATATCCTTGTAAAAGAGGGCGTTATAAAGGCTAAGAAAATCCACGTTGCAAAAGGTAAAAAGAAAATAAAAGAGGAGAAAAAAGAAGAAGCAAAGACAGAGGAATCTAAAGAACCAGAGGTGACAGAAGAAAAGAAAGAAGAGTCAAAGACAGAGGAATCTAAAGAACCAGGGATGACAGAAGAAAAGAAAGAGGAAGTTGCTCCAGAAAAGAAAGAAGTGATATAATTAATTTAATGAAAAAAGCACTTATTTTCTTTTTTATACTTGCAA
Source organism: Candidatus Phycocordibacter aenigmaticus (assembly GCA_002327585.1). Lineage (GTDB taxonomy): Bacteria > Patescibacteriota > Minisyncoccia > Phycocordibacterales > UBA2163 > UBA2163. The sequence goes on along the minus strand of DCWL01000011.1, from coordinate 56,898 downwards.
TACTTCTCGTGCCTATTGCAAGTATCCAAGCAGCACCTTTTGTAGGACAGATTGTACCAAAGTGTGCTCCAGACGGAATTTGTGGATTTTGTGACATTACAACATTAATACAAAATATCATTAATTTTTTGATATATTTGGCGGTTGTTGTTGCGACATTGATGTTTGTATATGCGGGCTTTAAATATCTTACCGCAGGTGGTAATCAGGAGAGGCTCAAAAGTGCTCACAAGATATTCTGGAATGTATTTTTTGGCCTTATCTTTGTACTCGCAGCATTTCTTATAGTCGACACTATAATGAAAGCGTTTGTTGGTGGTGGAAAGCTTGGTACGTGGAATAAGATAGAGTGCAGATAAAATGAAATAATATGTCACAAGACAGATTAATAAAGCTTGCTTGCGAAAAATGTAAAAGGATTAATTATTGGAGTCGCAAGAACAAGAAAAAAGTGGAGCGCAAAATAGAGCTCAAAAAATACTGCAAATGGTGCAAAAAGCAAATTGTTCATAAAGAATCCAAAAAATAAAGCAGTGGGTCTATAGTTTAATGGTAAAATTTCGGTTTCCAAAACCGACGTTCCAGGTTCGAGTCCTGGTGGACCCGCAAATAAAATAAGCGGCTCAATATATTGAGTCGTTTATTTTATAAACTCCCTCACTTTTTTTTCTATTTTTCTTGATTCATTCGGGCTAAACCAGTTTATTCGAGGATCACGTTTGAACCATCTCATTTGGCGCTTAGCGAAGCGCTGGCTTCCTGTCTCAATTTTTGAAAGCATTTCTTTCTCATTGATTATATCTTGCAAATATAGTGCCATGTAACGATATTCAAGTCCGAGCGCTTCTAAACGTTTCCACGCCAGGCCTCGTCGGCGAAGACGCCGTGCTTCAGATAACATTCCATTTTTCATACGTTTTAACAGTCGTTTGTGAATTTTTTCATATAGTTTTTTCTCAGGCAGTTTAAGTCCTACCTGAAACGTGGCATATTTAGGCTTTATCTTTAATTTCGGAACCTTCCCAAGCTCTCGTGCGATCTCAATGGCGCGTATCAGCCTCCGGGGATTATCTCTTTCAATCTCCTGTGCCCGATCTTTGTCTAATTTCTTTAAAATTATAAACAGTTCTTTCGCTGATTTTCTCTCAAGCTGCCTGCGTAATTTATAATTTGGCTTTACTTCCGGTAAGATAAGATTGTCCACAATTGCCTGAATATAGAAACCTGTTCCACCGACTATAAATGGAGTTTTTCTGATTTTATGAATTTCCGTAATCTTTTTATCTGCGAGCTTTTTATACTGCGCAACGCTAAACTTCCTTTTTGGGTTTGCAATATCAATCAGATAATGCGGTACGCCCCCCATTTCCTTTTTAGTTATTTTACCGCTTCCTATATCAAGCCCTCTATAAACCTGCCTTGAGTCAGCAGAAATAATCTCCCCATCGAATTTTTTGGCAAGTTTCACTGCCAGATCGCTTTTTCCAGTTGCGGTCGGACCTAAGATAACTATAATCTTTGGATTTTTTTCTCGCATATGATTTAATAATACTGTATTAATAATCTTATTTAAATGATATGTCAAAAAAAGAAAATAATTGCAGGCTCTGTAATAATTTTGGCTGTTGCAACCAATCAATCAGCATTGGAGACAAGATGCCAGATATAAAGTTCAGCGCATTTTATGAGAGTGATATAAAAGAGATGAAAATCTCTGACTTTAAGGACAAGTGGCTAATACTTTTCTTTTATCCAGCTGATTTTACATTTGTCTGCCCGACGGAGCTTGAAGAGATGGCTGATAGCTACGAGACTTTTAAAAAGGAGGATGCTGAAGTCGTATCGGTAAGCACTGATACGGTTTTCGTGCATAAAGCATGGCACGATAAGTCCAAAGCAATAGGGAAGATTAAATTTCCGATGGCATCTGATGCAAATCACACGCTTTCAGAAATTCTTGGAGTTTTAATAGAAGATGAAGGAATTACGCTAAGGGGAAGCTTCATCATTGACCCCGATGGAGTGCTTCAGATTGCTGAGATAAATAACAACAATGTAGGACGAAATTCAAAAGAGCTCTTAAGAAAACTTCAGGCGTCAAAGTTCGTTCGCAAGCATGGTAATAAAGTATGTCCAGCAAGCTGGAATCCTGGAGACGATACTCTCGAGCCGGGGCTTGATTTAGTAGGCAAGATTTAAAAAACTATTGAATATCTTGCTTCCAACAATTGTATAAAAAATCAATGCCTAGGGTGGGAGTCGAACCCACATGGATTTCTCCACACGATTTTGAGTCGTGCGCGTAAACCAATTCCGCCACCTAGGCAGTAGAAATAGTGTACTGAAATTTCTCACACAAATCAATTTTCGTGCATAATTTTTTTATGATACAATAGTCGCAATATGACACAGCAATTCCACAATGACTCAATATATTGGATTGAGCTGGACAAAATAAAACCAAATCCCTATCAGCCTAGAAGGGAATTTAATCCCTTGAAGCTCAATGATTTGGCGGATTCCATCCGCCAGTATGGCGTTCTCCAGCCACTTGTTGTAACGCGCAAAGAACATCAAAGAGATGACGGCGGGCTCTCCGCTCAGTATGAACTTATTGCTGGCGAACGCAGATTAAAAGCCTCAGAAATTGCCGGCATCACTCAAGTGCCTGTGATAATAAGAACAACGGAGGATGACGGAAGAATAAAGCTTGAGCTCGCTATAATTGAAAATCTCCAGCGCGAAGATCTCAATCCCGTTGACAGAGCGTACGCTTTTTCTCGTTTAGTGAATGAATTTAATTTCAAGCATGGAGAAGTTGGGCAAAAAGTCGGCAAAAGCCGCGAGTATGTTTCAAACAGCATACGACTTCTTTCTCTGCCGGAGGAGGTTCAGCAGGCGCTCTCCGAAGGCACTATAGCTGAAGGCCATGCAAGGCCGGTTATGATGCTTGCTGACAGGCCAGAAGAGCAGAAGACATTGTTTAAGGAAATTGTTATGAAAAAACTTACTGTTCGTGAAGCAGAGGCGATATCACGGAGAATTGCCACAGACAGAGTAAGAAAACATACACGAAGTTTTGATCCTGAAATGGTGGAACTTGAAAACAAGCTTACAGAGACTCTTGGTACGCGGGTAGTGATTGAGAAAAAGGAAGTCGGCGGGAAACTAACAATTGATTTCTTTTCGGCGGATGATCTTCGCGGAATTTTAGATATCCTGAATGCAAGTGATAATCAGGACGGGCGTATAAGAGTTGAAAAATTCATATCTGAAAATAGAGAAGAACTACAAAAAGAAGAAGCCCCGACGCTCGAAGAGATCGGAGCCTCGACCTCAGAGAGTGTTGGAGAAGAAGACTTGTACTCCATTAAGAATTTCTCCATTTAATCTTTCTTGGTGATTGCGCTACGTATATGCCTCTGTGCCACTGATGTCTTTGCAGTATCAAGCCACTTTCGTGTCGGGTGGCTTGACTCCTTTGTTTCTATTTCCACTATATCGCCGTTTTTAAGTTTCGTATCAAGAGAGACAAGCTTATCATTGACTTTTGTGCCAAAAACATGATTTCCGATATCCGAGTGGACGGCGTAAGCAAAATCAATAGGGCTTGAGTCGGCAGGAAGGTCAATCACATCTCCTTTTGGAGTGAACACGAATACTCTATGGCTGAAGAAATCAGATTTCAAGTCCTCCAAAAATTCTTCTGACTCAGGAACACTTTTCTGCTCTTCTGCGATCTGCTTTATCCACGCGGGTACTTTGCTGATAGAGTATTTTGGTTTTTCATACGCATTCTCGCGCTGTTTTTTAGTGGATTTCTTTTTTATTTTTTTCTCGGCTCTTTTATCTTGGAATTGTTTTATCCTGCCGCGTATCCTTGAAGAGAAAAGATCCCGAAACCATAAAAGATTTGTTTTCTTTCTTTTTCCTTCAAGACCTCCTTTATATGATATATGCGATGCGATTCCGTACTCCGACTCTTTATGCATTTCCTCTGTTCGTATTTGTATTTCAATAATTCCTCCATCACCTGTGAAGATTGTTGTATGCAGGGAACGATAGCCGTTTGGGCGCGGGAATGCGATATAGTCTTTGATTTCTCCGGGAAGTGGTCTCCAGAGACCGTGTATTATCCCGAGAATTTTATAGCAATCGCTCACGGTGGGCACGATTATTCTGAGAGCCGATATGTCGCGGATTTTTTCAATGTTATGCTCCTTTCTTTCAAGTTTCTGGTAGAGGCTGTAGAGCTGTTTCATTCTGTAGTCAGTCCTGAAATTTATTATTTCATTTTTTGCCAGTTCCTTTTTAAGAGATTTGTCAATTTTTACAAGTCTCTTCAGTGTTTCTTTTCCTCTTTGTTTTCTTAATTTCCTTACTTCTTGGTATTTATCCGGATAAACATACGGGAAAGCAAGATCTTCCAGTTCTCCCTTCATCTGACCCATTCCAAGGCGGTCTGCAATCTGCGCGTATATCTCAAGGGTTTCCAAAGCATTTCTTTTCTGGCTTTCTTTGTTGTTGTATTGAAGCGTTCTCATATTATGAAGACGATCTGCAAGCTTTATTATGAGAATCCTTATGTCTTGTGATGTCACCACGAAAAGCTTGCGCAAACTCTCGGCATGTTTTTTCTGACCTCTATATCTTAGCATTCCAAGCCCTGTTACACCCTGCACGAGATATAAAATTTCATCTCCGAATTTTTTCCGAAGTTGCTCCTCTGTAACCCCAACATCCTCTATTGTATCGTGCAGAAGTCCAGCCGCAACAGTTTTTACGCCCATACCAAGCCCTGCGAGGATTTTTGCAGTTTCGCACAGATGCACAATATACAGATCTCTGGAGTTTCTTCTTTGATCCTTGTGCGCGTGTTCAGCAAATTTATATGCTTTTGTGATAAACTCTTTGTCTGCGCCAGTTGGCGAGTCCATCAGGCTGATAATATCTTTTGTGCTCATAAGCCCATTTTATTCCTTTAGATATTTATTGCAAATGGCACCCCTTGATTTTTTTGAGAGACTGTAGTAATCTCTTTAGGGAATATAAAAGGTTTTTAACTTTTTAGGGAGGATGAGTATGAAATTGAAGACATGGAATGGCATATCAAGACCGATAATGATCATTATTTTGATCTTATCTATTGCAGTTCTGGTGGAGGGTCTCATCAATGGGGATAGCGCTTTATTATATGGCGGAATAGTGTTAGTAACCTTTTTCGGGATATTGAATCCCTTGGTGTACTTCACGGTATATTTCAACATAAAGTGCAACAAAGAATATTAATTTTCCTGCTTCACATCTTTAGAATCCCACATAGACAAAATTCAAACTTTGTCTATGCGGGATTTTTTATTTTTCCAACTTATGTGGATTGTGGTTGGGACAGGTTTTCTCAGAACAGCGCTCTGGGATTGTTTTTGTTCCCTGCATCTCCAAGGAGCCGCATAGTTTGCAAATATTACCTGTCGGTTGCGCTTTTATAGCATATTTGCACTTTGGATAATTTGAACAACTGTAAAATATTCCGTAACGTCCTCTTTTTTCTATCATTTCACCCGTACTGCATTTATTGCATTTCACTCCAGTTTTAACCCGAGCTTCCTCCTCTGCGCTTTGTTTTATAAATTTACATTTAGGGTAGTTGTTGCAGGAAATAAATCTTCCAAATCTTCCATCACGCTCCACGAGCTTCCCAGACTTGCATTCAGGACATTCCTCTCCCGTCTCTTTCGGACCTTTAAGCTCTTCTCCATCTATCATACGTGCGCCAGGACAATTAGGGAATTTGGAGCAGCTCAAGAACTTCCCAGTTTTTCCGAGCTTTATAATCATATCTGCTCCACACTTAGGACATTTATGCTCTTTAGGTGCATCACCTAAGTTGGTAATTTTCTCTATATCTTTTTTCGAATTCACATCTTCTGTAAATGGTGTATAAAAATCAGATAATGTCTTTATATATTCCCGCTCTCCACTTGCAATTTCATCAAGCTCATTTTCCATCTCTGCAGTAAAAGAATCGCTTATATATTTTTTGAAATTGTTTTCAAGGAATGTGCTTACTACATCTCCTGTATCGGTAGGGAAAAGGGTTTTTCCTTCTTTTGTCACATATCCGCGCTCATTGAGCGTTTTCATAATAGAAGCATATGTAGAAGGGCGTCCGATGCCTCTTTTTTCAAGCTCTTTTATAAGGCCGGCTTCTGTGTAGCGGAAAGGCGGCTGAGTTTGTCTTTCCTCAGAGTGCATCTCAATCAGTTTAAGAATCTCACCAACATCTACTTTTGGAAGTTCTACATCCTCTCCTGCAGCGGACGGATCGACTTTGAGCCATCCGTCAAATAAAGTGCGAGAGCCGTTTGTAGTGAAATCTGGAACTTCGCCGTCAGCGACTTTTACTATCATCTTTGTTTTTAGAAGCTTTGCATCTGTCATCTGTGATGCAACGGTTCTCTGCCAGATCAGCCGATAGAGTTTTTTTTGCTCATTCGTATTTCCAGCCGATTCTTTTAATATATTTGTCGGTCTTATAGCTTCATGCGCTTCCTGTGCGAGCCTGCTTTTAGTTTTATACACTCGCATCTGTAAATATTGTTTGCCGTATTTTTTTTCAACCATTTTTTCTATCTGACCGTGAGCTAAGCTACTCATTGTCGTGCTGTCCGTGCGCATATATGTGATGTGACCGGCTTCGTAGAGTTTCTGCGCTATAGACATTGTCTTTGAAGGTACAAATGAAAGCCGTGTACTTGCACTCTGCTGAAGAGTTGAGGTTATAAACGGAGTTCTTGGTGCGCGCTTCATTTCATTTTCTTTGATATTGGTTATGCTCCACTTCCCATTCTTTCCTGCATCCATTATCTTCTGCATTTCTTTTTTCTCTGTGGGCTCCTCAGAGCAGGTAAGTACAAACTGCGAGTTATTTTTGTTCTTAACATCGGCTGTTATTATCCAAAAGTCCTCTGGCTTGAAGCTCCTGATCTCCCGCTCCCGCTCCATAATGATGCGGAGTGCAGGGGACTGCACACGGCCGGCAGAGAGCCCATATCTCACTTTTTTCCATATCAGCCCCGACAAATCATAACCGACAAGACGGTCAAGCACACGGCGTGCTTCTTGCGCTTTGCGAAGCCGGTCGTCTATTTCTCTTGGATGTTTTAGGGCTTCTTGCACTGCATCTTTCGTTATCTCGTTAAAAACAACTCGTTTTGGATTTCCAGTCTTAAGGACTTGAGCAAGATGCCATGCTATAGCTTCGCCCTCTCGGTCGGGGTCTGTGGCAAGAAGTATCTCATCAGCTTTTTGGGCATTGTCTTTTATTTCCCTAATAACCTTTTCTTTTCCTTTAACAACTTCGTAGTGCGGAATGAATCCTCCTTCAATATCAATTGCCTTTTTGTTGCTTTTAGGTAGGTCGCGAACGTGTCCGATACTTGCTTTGACAGCATATTTACCATCAAGATATTTCGATATAGTTTTTGCCTTTGCAGGCGACTCAACAATTAATAATTTACTCATATGTTTACATTTACTATAAAAAGTTTTATTTTGCAAATAATAAAAGCCCAGCAAATATATTTACTGGGCTTCTGATAATTGCAAAGATTTTTTAAGTGAGCTTTTCAAACGCTGATAACACGGCTTTCTTTTCATCAGGAAACATTGCTATCATATTCATGTTTTGAATACCCTTTTCTTTGTCGGCTTCATTAACTTTTCTTATATGGTCACTAAATGCCTGTTTTTTCATTAACTTTTCCAATCTGTCAAAAGGATTGTCAATCCTAATTTTTAGAACTAACTCAAATGGAATTATAATTCCATATGTTATGACCATTTTCCTGTTTGTCTCCTTTTGATTTAACTCAACACATCTATTATGAAATGTTGATAAATCAAACTCTTTGCAGAATTCAAGTCCAAATCCTTCTTTCATTTTTCGTACAAGAGCTTCTATAGGACTTTCTCCTTCCTTGCATTTACCATTAACAGTCACCTGACACACTCCCTGAAAATGCTGAGAAGCTATCTTCTCAATGCTAAACCATCCTCTCCGGCGCAAGATAGCTATCCATCCGAGATCTTCTGTCTTGGTTAAAATTACCAAACCAATAAATCTTTCTTTCTTCACTTTTTATCCTCCTTTTAGAAAAGATAATTGACCGAAATTAATTTACTATAAAAATATGTATTTGTCAAATCAATCTCATCTCGCCCATACTCTCTTTTATGATTCCCTTTAACTCCATTGCGGAGAGCGCTATATTTGCCTGCTGAATTGGTAATTTGAGCCGTGCGACGAGCTCGTCGCGTGGTAGAGGGCTTTGTAAAATTTCGATGACCTTTTTCTCATCTTCTGACAAATCTTCAAGTTTGAGTGTCTGCTGTTTTTCTTCATTCTTTAGCCCAAGTGCCTCCAAGATATCCTCGCTCTTCGTTACAGGTGTTGCACCAAGTCGAAGAAGCATATGCGGGCCGTATGAGTTGCCTGAGAAAATTGAAGCAGGGACAGTCAGGACATCCCTGTTGTATTCAGTCGCAAGGCGAGATGTTATGAGAGTTCCGGATTTCTCTTCCGCCTCTATTATAAGAGTGGCGTGCGAGAGCCCGGCCATAATCCTGTTTCTCTGAGGGAAACTGTAATAGGTCGCTTTGAAATTCTCTTCAAACTCAGAGACAAGTGCACCGCCAGCATCAAGTATCCTTTTTGCGAGATTTTTGTTTGCACTTGGATAAAGCACCTTCTCACCGAGTCCCGAGCCGGGAATCGCTACTGCTGTGAGTCCTGCATTAAGGGCTGTATCATGGGCAATCGAGTCAATTCCAAACGCAAGCCCTGAGACAATCACCACATTATATCCCCTCAGGCCTTCAATGAGTGTCTTGCAGACCTCTTTTCCGTAAGGAGAGTATTTCCGTGAGCCGACAACACAGAGAAATTTCATATCATTTGGCGGGAGTTCGCCCTTTACAAACAATTTCTTTGGTTTATCTGGTATCTCTTTTAAGAGTTCTGGGAATTCTTCAGGTGTTAATGTATGCATTTCCATAATTAGGCTTTTTCTGTTATTATCTTAATTATACATTTTATATTTTGCATTGCCATTTTGCATTTTAATTTTCTATCATGTTAGACATAAAATTTATCAGAGAAAATAAGGATTTGGTAAAAGCTGCCGCAAAAAAGAAGCATATTGAGATTGACATTGACCGCTTGATTTCTGTTGATGACGAAAGAAAGAAAAAGATTGCTTCATATGAGGCAAAAAAAGCGGAGCACAACACGGTTTCTGACCAGATTGCGAATATAACTGATCAATCGGAGAAAGAACATTTGATAAGTAAAATGAAGATGCTAAAAGATGTTCTTTCAGTGGAAGAGAGTGAGCTGAAAGAAGTAGTAAAGGAGTGGCAGTATATAATGGTACGTGTGCCGAACATTCCTGATATGTCGGTACCGGAAGGAGAGAGTGACGCGGATAATAAAGAGATAAGAAAGTGGGGTAATCAGCCGGAGTTTTCTTTTGAACCGAAAAGTCATATTGAACTGATGGAGAATTTGGATATGGTTGATTTTGAGCGCGGTACAAAAATCGCAGGTTTCAGGGGGTATGTGCTGAAAGGAGATAGCGTGAACTTGCAATTTGCACTATTTCAGTTCGTGCAGGATAATCTCAAAGGATTTACCAAGACCGTAGTGCCATCGCTTTTAAACAAAGAATCTTTTTTAGGGACAGGTTTTCTTCCTCAAAGTGAAGAAGATTTGTATAAAACACAGGACGAAAGCTATCTTGCCGGCACATCGGAAGTGCCGATGATGGGCTATTATATGGACGAAGTTCTTGACAGAAAAAATCTACCGATTAAATTCCTGGCTTTTTCTCCGTGCTTCAGGCGTGAAGCGGGAAGCCACGGCAAAGACACAAAAGGCCTCATGCGCGTTCATGAATTCTTCAAATTAGAGCAAGTCGTGCTCTGCGAGGCAAGCCATGAAGAGTCTGTGAGACTGCATGAAGAGATTACGAAGAACTCCGAGAAGATAATGCAGGCGCTTAACATTCCATACAGGATTGTTATAAACTCAGGGGGAGATCTTGGGCTCGGGCAGGTTAAAAAATACGACATTGAAAGCTGGATACCGTCTGAGAAAAAATACAGAGAAACTCATTCATCTTCATATTTTCATGATTTCCAGACAAGGCGGCTGAATATTAAATACAAAGATAAAGAGGGGAAAGCAAAGTTTGCACACTCTCTTAACAATACGACAATTGCGGCTCCGCGTATCCTCATTCCATTAATAGAGAACAATCAGAATGAAGACGGTTCAATAAATGTGCCTGAAGTGTTGAGAGAATATATCGGAAAGGATATTATAAAATAGTATGAGTATTTAGCATGAGTATAAGTATAAATGACGACGATAAGGCGAAAATATCATAGACGCTCTCCACTCGCAAAGAAAAAAAGAAAGGCGCTTTTGTTTAAAATCGGCGCCGTCGCTTTCATAATTATTGCTTTCTTTGCAGGGGCGGTTTACATATCAGGGTTTGAAAAATTTAATATCAGCAATATCTCTGTAAAAGGAAACCAGAGCATTACGGAGAAATCAATAAGGGAATTTGTGGAAAAGAAGATCTCGGGAAAGAAGATTTTCTTGTTTCCAAAGTCAAACATACTGCTTTACCCAAGGAGTGCTGTTGGAGCAGCACTTCTTGAAGAATATAAAGGCATTAAAGAAGTCAACATTGAAGTTGAAGATCTGGAATCTATAACAGTTAATATAGAAGAGAGGAAGCCTTTTGCTCTATGGTGTGGAGAGAATTACAAGGTGATAGTGGAAGATGAAGACAAGTGCTATTTCCTTGACGAGAGCGGTTTTATATTTACGGAAGCTCCACATTTCTCCGGCAATGTCTTTTTTCGCTACTTCGGCTGGGACAGCGATAAGGTTTTGGGTAAGAATCCTGTGGGGATGAAGTTTATAAGCACGGAGAAATTTCAGAAAATTAACTTCTTCCTTTCTTCAATGAGAGATATAGAGATTACTCCAATATCACTTTCTATGATTGACGATACTGATTACGAAATGCTTCTTGAAACAGGAGGAAAAATTCTTTTTGGGCAGAACCAGAATCTGTCGTTTGTGTTTGACAATATCCAGTCCGTTTTTGATTCGGAAGAATTCAATGAATACAATCTTTCAGTACTTGACTACGCCGACTTCCGCTTCGGCAACAAAGTATATTTCAAATTTAAATAAACCGTTTCTGTGCTATAATGGTGCGATGTCAGAGGTACTCTATAGAAAATATCGGCCACAGGAGTTTAAAGATGTGCTTGGGCAGGAGCATATTATTGATGCCCTTTCAGGAGCCTTAAAGCAAGGCAACATTTCCCACGCTTATCTTTTCTCCGGCTCTCGTGGGACTGGAAAAACAAGTATTGCCAGAATTCTAGCAAAGGAGATTAAATGCTCGCCGAATGATCTTCATGAGATAGACGCGGCTTCAAACAGGGGAATTGACGACATCCGCGCGCTTCGCGAGGCGGTTACGGTTTTGCCGTTTGAGTCGCCGTATAAGGTGTACATTATAGATGAGGTGCACATGCTTACCAAAGAGGCGTTTAACGCACTCCTGAAGACCTTGGAGGAGCCACCAAAGCATGTGATATTTGTCCTTGCCACAACTGAGATTGTAAAACTGCCGGAGACCATTATCTCACGATGCGAGACTCACACTTTTAAAAAACCCTCGCAGAAAATCCTTAAAAACGCAGTCCTTGCAATTGCAAAAGCTGAAGGATTTACTCTAGAGTCTGCCGCGGCGGACTTGATTGCACTTTTAGGCGATGGCTCGTTCCGCGACGCGCAGGGGATACTGCAGAAGATTCTTTCCTCCTCTTCCGATAAAAAAATCTCAGTTTCCGAGGTGGAGAAGATTGCTGGCGCTCCCAAAGGTACATTAGTAAATGATATTGTCTCTGCAATTGGGGAGGGTAAACTTGAGAAAGGGCTGAAAGCGGTAAACACAGCAGTAGAAGAAAACATTGATATGAAAATGTTTTTGAAAATGATTTTACATAAAGTGCGCTCCGTGATGCTTTTAAAATATGCAAAAGATATGGAGGCAGTTTTGCGAGAGCAGTTTGGAAAGGAGGATTTTGACTTTTTGAAAAAGTTGAGCAAGGAAGAAAAAGGTAAAATCAACTCAAATACTCTCAATGAGTTTCTTATAGCCTATGATGAAACAGGTCGCTCATACATCCCTCAACTTCCTCTTGAACTTGCCATTATCAAGATTTTAAAGCAAGATAAATAAATATTCCGGAGTCGTCTAATGGCAGGACGTCAAGTTTTGGTCTTGAAAATTGGGGTTCGAATCCCTGCTCCGGAGCCTAATAGAGAGTATTAAAAAACTTTGACTAAAATGCTATAATAACACTATGTCAAAAGGAAGAGACAGACCAAGAAGAGAAAAAAAGAAGCCCAAGAAAAAAAAATGAAAAAGGTAATTCTTTTTATATTTATTATCATATTGGCACTTGTTGCTGTAGTGCTTTATAAGAGCTCGGAGTCATTTCCGAAGTTCTTTGATAGAGGTGAACCATTTTCTGTAGAAGAAAAAATAATTGAGTAATTTCATATGCTTCTGCCGATTATTTTTACAATTCTTATATTTCCTGGAATATTTATGACAATAGTTCCGATGATGCCGGCTCTGCCGTACATGTTTTTGATGGCGGTAATTTTTGGTCTTTTTGACGGATTTGTGAATCTGACTCTTGTAAATTTAGGAGTTCTTGGCGGAATACTAATCGCTTCAATTTTAATAGACTATTTCTCAGGCATAATAGGAGCCAAATACAGCGGCGCGTCAAAGAAAGGACTACTCTTCGGATTCCTAGGGTTAATCCTAGGATTTATTTTCTTGCCGCCATTTGGAGGATTTGTGGGTCTTTTTGTAGGAATACTTATTGCGGAATTTATTATAAAAGGGAATGAAATAATGGCACTGAAGACTGCCGCCGGCTCGCTCATTGGCATAGCAACAGGTATCTTTATCAACATACTTCTTGCAATAGCATTCTTTGTACTGTTCGTACTCTTCTTATTTTTATTGGCATAGAAGACTAAAAAATTATCAACAGTTATCCATAAATGATATAAACCGGTCATTCTCCTATAAAAAATTGGCATGACTACAAAAACATCTTGAAAAAAACAAGGTTGCTCACATAATACATTGGTCAGTTGACAAAAGTATTGCTTTATGCTATATTATGCTTAGATATAAATTTGATATTTTTTTGAACTTTTTTAAGAAAGGGGTGTAGATATGGGTTTTGCACAAAGAGCTCGTCAAATGGTCAATGCTATAAATGAGAAGGAGTATGATATTTGGAATACTTTTCTCAAATATTCTACGGAATATGAGGATATCCTAAAGTTAAAAGAAAGCGACATGGAAACCCTGGAGGATAATCAATATTTTGAGTCCGTTTATCCGGATCTTGAAGAGATTGCTTCAAAAGGGTTTCTGAAAGCCAGTGTTTATAACGAGGAGTTCGCTTTAACCGTGAAGTACGTGCGTGTTGGCAAGCATGGTGAGAGATGGACTAAAAAACCGTATCCTGTAAAACATCATTGTATTTTTGCCATTTGTACCTCCAAACCATCTATAAACAAATCAATTGGTCGTGGTATAACACTCATCAGTGTACTTCCTAAGGCATGGCACGAACGCCTCATCGAAGGACTTAAGAAAGACGGAATGGAAGACTCTTTAGTAGTCAATTAAAGAGTACTACCTAAATCAGACCCTGCGATAACATCAATGGGTCTTTTTTCATACAAAATAGGTTCTAATATAATCTAGTAAATGAGACAAACTAGTATATGATATAATATTATTGTCATATCTGCTGCGGTCGGGGTTTTTACAGAGAGGCTGGAATGTTTATAAAGGTAGTGCTTGAGAAACTGCCTGATAATCTTTAATACATGAACTCTTTAATTAATTCATATAAGAAGACGGGGAATCTCCATCATGCATATGCGCTTGTGGGTGATAAAAAAACTGCGGTACCTATTCTATATGATTTTTTTGAAAACGATTTGAAAATTAAGACTAAAAGTAATCCAGATTTCTATTTTAATGAATTTGAAAATTTCGGAATTGGCAACGGAAGGGAAATACAAAATCTGGCATCCAAAAAAGCAGTTTCGGGAAACACGAGAATCTTTGTAATTGCTTTTTCATCCATCACTTCGGAAGCGCAGAATTCGCTTCTAAAGCTCTTTGAAGAACCTTCAGAGGGCGTGCATTTTTTCATAATAATCTCATCATTTGAGATTTTTTTGCCGACTCTCAAATCACGACTTCATATTCTTAAAATAGGTAGCGTTTCAGGTGATGAAAAATCTCTGGCAGATAAATTTATAAAAGCATCTAAAGGGAAGCGCTTGGAATTGTTAAAAGACATTATTGAAAATAAAGATAAGCAGGAAGCACTTAAGCTTCTGGATGATTTGGAAGCAGTTTTATATAAAGAATCTGATTTGGAAAAAACCGCAGATATATTAAATACAATACAAAAATCTCGTAACTACATAAGGGGTCGCTCTCCATCCATTAAAATGATTTTAGAAAATGTTGCGCTAACTGGATAAATAAAAAAAGCCGACATAGACATAATGTCGGTTTTACGTATTTCAGATTTTAATTCTTTTGCCCAGATCATATATTGTAATCCACTGGCTGCCCTTTATCTTAATCTTGAATTTAGTAAGTTCTCCAGTGACCGGTGAAAAAAAGGCCTCCGCTTTCTTTTCAAAATGAAAATTCAAATTTCTTTTCCACAAATCAGGATAGATGGTGAAAAAATCTAATTTCTCCATATGTCCGGCGATTACATTGCTCCTGAAAAATTCCTCTCTATCTATATAAGTAATTAAGATTGATGGACTTTTGTAAGGGGCTGCATCGCAGAGGTATATAACGTCGTTGTGTTCCCATGAGATTAGTACATCGCGGACTATAATTTCCTTTATATAGTGTGGCAGTTTGTTCTCAAGTTCACTTGTTGTCCATTCCCCGGATTCTTCCTTGTCGAATTTATCCATCAAAGAAAGTGAAAAAGTTGTTCTCATACAGCATGTCATAATAGATATTACAATAAAAGCTGTTAATAATGATTTTATCTTCATTATCAATCACTTCCTTTCCGTCAGATATTATAAATATAAAAATGTACTCTAAAACTAATTTATTCCTAGAATAGCACTAATCTGATAATGCGCAAATGTTTGTCAATATGGTCGATATTTGATATATTGTAGCAAATGAATTACGATTTCTCGCGCTTAAATCAAAAAGCAAAAGATATTCAAGATTATCTAAAACATGAGCTATCCGGCATAAGGACAGGCAGAGCCACTCCGGCGCTTCTGGATAGCATCCGTGTTGATTCATACGGCTCAAAACTGCCTATAGATCAGGTTGCAACTGTCTTTGTGGAGGATGCAAGGACACTGCGCATAACCCCTTATGATATAAATCAAATTACTGAAGTTGAAAAAGCGATAACAAATTCAAGTCTCAGTGTCTCCAATTCCGTTGATGAGAAAGGTATCAGAATCTTTTTTCCTGAGCTTACCTCAGAGATTAGAGAAACTCTCATGAAGCTCGTAAAAGAGAAACTTGAAGAAGCAAAAATTTCCTTGAGAGGTGAGCGTGACAATACATGGAATGATATTCAGAAAATAGAGAAAAAAAATGAGATAAGCGAAGATGATAAGTTTAGATTCAAAGACGAAATGCAGAAAATAGTGGATGAGGAAATCAAGAACCTCGAAACTTTGGCGGAGAAGAAAGAGAAAGAAATCATGCAGTAAATCATGTCAATCATTATTTTCATAATTGTTCTTGTTGTTTTAATTCTTGTTCACGAGATTGGGCATTTTATTGCAGCAAAGCGCGCTGGAATTAAAGTCCTCGAATTTGGCATTGGCTTTCCACCAAAGATTTTCAGTAAGAAAGTGGGAGAAACAAAATATTCACTAAATTGGATTCCATTTGGCGGTTTTGTGAAAATTTTTGGTGAAGATCCAAGTAAAGAATCAATATCGGGTACAGAGAGCCATAGGAGTTTTGTAAACAAACCGAAGAGGATTCAGGCACTCGTAATCGTCGCAGGTGTTGCATTCAATATGCTTTTGGCAGTTATATTATTTTCGGCAGGATTTTTTATAGGGATGCCAGTCTCTGACAATGACCCTCTTGTGGTGAACAAAGGATATGAAATTACCAATGCGAAACTTACTATTGTAAATATATTACAAGGTACACCAGCAGAAAATGCTGACCTCAAAGCGGGAGATGAGATTTTAAGCGTGGCAACAAGAAACGATAATGTTGATATACTTAATCCCGAGAATGTGTCTGATTTTATCGCTTCTAATGAAGGTGAAGATATAGCTTTTGTATATAAACGCGCAGGCGAAGTTTTACTTGCTGAAATTGTACCAGAGAGCAGTGTTGTAGAGGGCGAGTCGGAACGTGTGGCTATAGGAATGTTTATTGGAACTGTTGGCACTCTAAAACTCCCCATCCTTATTGCTCTTATAGAAGGAACAAAACTCACTGTCTCAATGACATACATAATAGCCATAGCTCTTGGAGGATTTCTTTTAAATATGTTTACATTGAGCGCAGACCTTTCGCAGATTGCGGGACCTGTAGGGATTGTAGGACTTGTCGGGGATGCAGCCAAGCTTGGATTTGTATCGCTTCTTAACTTCACTGCAATTATTTCAATACATTTAGCGCTCATAAACTCATTTCCGTTTCCGGCACTTGACGGAGGACGGCTTGTTATAATTTTAATAGAAGCAATCAAGAAATCTCCAATAAAACCAAAAATCGTAAATGCAGTAAATACAATCGGCTTTGCACTCCTGATACTTTTAATGCTTGTCGTCACATACAATGACATTCTGAAGCTGTTTTGACCGCCTTCCTTATTTGCTGTAATATTAGAGAATGTTACAGAGCAAACTCTTTACTAAGACAAGAAAAGAGGCCCCCAGAGATGAGGTGTCTAAAAATGCCCAATTACTTATTCGCGGCAGCTTTATCCATAAAGAGATGGCTGGTGTTTACACATATCTTCCTTTAGGTCTCCGCGTGCTTAATAATATTGAAAATATTATAAGAGAAGAGATGAATGCCATAGGTGGACAGGAAGTACTCCTTACAACTCTTCAAGATTCGGAAGTCTGGAAGAAAAGCGGACGGTGGGACGATGAAGTGATGGATAATTGGTTTAAAACTAAATTAAAGAATGGAAATGAGCTTGGCATTGCAAACACCCATGAAGAGCCATTGTCAAAAATTCTTACAGACCATGTGAACTCGTACAAAAATCTTCCTTTATATGTTTACCAGATTCAGACAAAGTTCCGCAACGAGCTTCGGGCAAAGAGCGGTATTATGCGTGGGAGAGAGTTTTTAATGAAAGATTTATATTCTTTTTCAAGAAATGAAGAAGAGCATAAGGAATTTTATGAAAAAGTAGCGGAATCCTACAAAAAAATCTTTGACCGAGTCGGTATTGGAGAAATAACATATAAAACATTTGCAAGCGGAGGATCATTTTCTAAATTCAGTGATGAATTCCAGACGCTTTCTTCAGCAGGTGAGGATACTATCTATGTTGACGAGGAAAAGAAAATTGCAATAAACAAAGAAGTGTTTGCAAGTGATGTAGTTGCTGAGCTTGGTCTTGATAAAGATAAACTCGTAGAAAAAAAAGCGATTGAAGTAGGAAATATTTTTCCTCTCGGCACTAAATACTCTGAAGCCGAAGGACTCCTTTACAGGGGGGAAGACGGAAAGGACAAGCCGACAGTTATGGGAAGTTACGGCATTGGTCTGGGGAGAGTTATGGGGACAGTTGCAGAAGTGCTCTCCGATGAGAAAGGCCTTATCTGGCCTGAATCAGTTGCGCCGTTTAAGGTTCACTTACTAGGACTCTCTGATGCGGGTGAAATATATGACAAGCTGAAAAAGGCAAATATTGAAGTACTCTATGACGATAGGGAAATGAGTGCTGGTGAGAAATTTGCAGACAGTGACCTAATTGGTATACCATATAGAGTTATCGTGTCTGATAGGAATAAAGATACAGGCAAATTTGAATTTATAGATCGCAGGACTGGAGAAACAAAGGAAATCACTGAAGAAGAACTGTTTAAGTTAGTGAGTTAACATGCGAAGTAAAATAAAACGATATTTTGATAAATTTTATAGACTTTTCTCAAATGACATCGGCATCGACCTAGGAACAGCAAATACACTTGTATATTTAAGAGGACGGGGAATTGTCATAAACGAACCATCAGTTGTTGCCGTCAATCAAAAGACGGGGCGCGTTGTTGCCGTCGGTTCTCAGGCTAAAGAGATGCTTGGAAGAACTCCGGGGCACATTACTGCCGTGAGGCCTTTAGTTGACGGAGTGATATCTGACTTTGAAGTGACGGAGGAAATGCTCTCATATCTGATAAACAAAGCACAGACGCATCTGAAAAAAGTGCTGCGGCCGCGTGTGGTAATCGGTGTGCCATCGGGTATTACAAGCGTTGAGACGCGCGCTGTGCGCGATGCGGCGAAGAATGCGGGGGCAAGGGAGGTCCATATAGTGGAAGAGCCAATGGCGGCGACAATTGGCATACGGCTTCCTGTAAAAGAGCCAATCGGCAATATGATTATTGACATTGGAGGAGGAACGTCTGACATTGCTGTCGTTGCATTAAATGGTATTGTGCGTTCAAAGAATGTGCGCATTGCAGGAGACAAATTTAACTCTGACATAATCTCCTACATAAGAAGCGAGCTTAAGATTTTGATAGGAGAAAAAACGGCGGAGAATTTAAAGATTGCGGCTTGTGCAGTACTTGCAGGTGAAGCACCCATTGAATCGGTTGTGCGGGGAAGGGATCTGGTGACGGGTCTCCCGCGCGAGGTCGTCATTACTGACTCTGATATTCGGGAGGCGATTTCGAACTCCATTGACCATATTATTGATGCGACAAAAGAAGTGCTTGAGACGACCCCTCCTGAAGTTCTCTCGGATGTCATGCAGAGAGGTGCATTTGTTGTCGGCGGCGGTGCGCTTATAAACGGAATGCCCGAACTTCTGCACGATACGCTGAAGCTTCCTGTGTACATTGCTGATGATCCTATGAGTGCTGTAGTGCGTGGTACCGGAATAATTCTTGAAGACATTGACGCGTACGATGAAATTCTTATAGAAAGCGATGATGAACAATTATCCCCTACATCACAGTAAAGACGGCAGAGGGTTGTCTACAAAGACTTTTACCACCATATTGCTGATTATAGGTATATTAGCTGCTGTTCATATTTTTTTCCCGAATGCACTGTCAGGAGCCTCGCATTTTATAAGCGCGCCACTCTGGAGTGCCAAAAATGTAGCAGTTGAAAGTACTTTAAATTCTGTACAGCTTCTGCGCTCAAAGAAAGCTCTTGTCACAGAGAACAAAAACCTTAAAGGGAGGATCAAAGAGATAAAATTTAAATTGCTCAGTACAGAACTGCTCAAACAAGAAAATAATTCTCTCAATGAACTATTTAACAGGCAGATATTTGATATTGAGGATACTGTTTTGGGCACAGTTCTTGCACGGCCCGCTGTATCTTTTTACGATACCTTTGTAATTGACATTGGCAAAAATGCCGATATCCGAGGGGGTGAGAATGTGCTGGTATTTGAGGACATTTTTATAGGAACAGTTGACAAAGTACATCGCACTACATCGACAGTCAAACTATTTTCATCTCCGGGGGAAGTGTCGCAGGTTTCTATAGGGCCGGAGAATATAGCCGCCAGTGCCGAAGGCATCGGCGGGGGAAACTTTATCATTAAGCTTCCGAGAGGCGCTGAAATTCAGAAAGGGGATATTGTTACGATGCCGAAGATAAGCACAAAAATTTTTGCGGTAGTGGAAGAGATTGAATCAGATCCTTCTGACCCGTTCCTTACGGTACTCTTCAAAAATCCGGTAAATATGAACGAAGTAAAATGGGTGCAGGTTGTGATTAATGACTAATTTTAATGTGTTTTACTTAAGGATTATTTTAAATCTTCTTTTATTCTCAAGCATTCTGTTTTTGCCGTGGTGGTTTACGGTAATTGTTGTAATTGCGTTTTTAGCATACTTTAATGCATATGAGATATTATTTTGGGGATTGTTTACCGATATTCTATATAGCACTCCCATTGCTAGTTTTTTCAATTTCCAGTTTATATTTGTAAGCTTGTTTGCAATATTTTTCATCGGAGCATATTTTCTTAAAAAAAGAACCATATTTTATAATGCTTAGAAAAATAAAAAATAAAATATTCAAGAAAGATTACAAAAATCGCGAGATAGAGCCTGATGAGATTTTTATAGATTCCACTAATTTGCCTGAGTTTAATATAGATCAGTTTGAAGGGCGCATTGAAAAACCTATATCGAAAAGCGCGATAATTGTTGTCGGAATATCATTTTTAATTATAGGAATTTTATTCGGTTGGAAGATATGGGATTTACAGGTAACCGACGGAGATATGTATGCATCTATAAGCGAGAACAACAGATTAAAGCATTCCGTTATCTTTGCCGACAGAGGCGTCATATACGATAGGAATAATACGGAACTTGCATGGAATGTGCGTAGCGATGAGGATGATTTCTCACGCAGAAAATATATTGATAGGCCGGGACTTTCGCATACTTTGGGGTACGTGGGATATCCACTGAAAGACGATTATGGTGTGTATTACCAAGAGGAATTTATTGCAAAGGACGGAGTGGAGAAAATATATAATAAAATTTTAAATGGAAAACAGGGTCTCAAAATCGTTGAGACGGACGCTTTAATGCAAGTGCAATCAGAAAGTGTCACTCTTTCACCTGAAAACGGAGATAATGTAACGCTTTCAATTGATGCATTAGTACAAAACAAGTTTTATGAATTTATAAAAGATATTGCACTTAAGGCTCCGTTTTCAGGCGGTGCGGGCGTGATTATGGATGTAAATACAGGAGAGATTTTATCTATGGCAAGTTATCCTGAGTATGACTCACAAATACTCTCTGATGGCGCTCCGGCACAAGAAATCAGCATTTATACGAACAATGAAAACAAACCGTTCTTAAACAGAGCAGTTTCAGGGCTTTACACGCCCGGCTCAACTGTAAAGCCTTATCTTGCTATCGCAGCGCTTAATGAAAAACTTATTGAACCGGAAACGCAGATCTTAAGCACTGGGTCTATATCAATACCCAATCCATATTTTCCTGACAAAGAATCCGTATTTTCTGACTGGAAGGCACATGGGCTTATTGACATGAGAGAAGCAATTGCAGTTTCATCCAATGTGTATTTCTATGAGATAGGTGGAGGGTATGAGAAGCAAAAGGGGCTGGGAATTAAAAATATTGAAAAATATATGAGAATGTTCGGATTTGGTAATGACACTGGTATTTATCCACAATATACACTCTCTGAAGAGAAAGGAGTAATTCCGAATCCAAAATGGAAAGACGAAAACTTCAAAGGCGACAAGTGGAAGATAGGGGATACATATCATACTGCAATAGGCCAGTACGGATTTCAGGTGACACCACTTCAGGCAGTGCGTGCAATTGCCGCAATCGCAAATGATGGAAAATTACTTACTCCCACACTGCTTACAAACGATGACATAGATTCAAAAAGAGTATCTGTACGCAAGAAGTATTTTGAAGTTGTAAGAGAGGGAATGCGTCTTGCTGTCACAGATGGAACAGGAAATGGGCTCAATATCCCACAGGTCAGGATTGCTGCAAAGACTGGGACGGCGGAGCTTGGAACTATGAAAAAATTTGTCAACTCACTGGTTGTGGGATTCTTTCCTTATGAGAATCCAAAATTTGCTTTTGTTGTTATAATGGAGAAGGGAAAAAGAGGAAATACTCTTGGCGCACTTTTTGTGATGAAGCAGTTATTTGAATGGATGGCAATTAATACTCCTGAATATTTAGAATAAAAGATAAAAAATAAGTTTTTAATATTTAAAATTAATCAACCCATATAAACTGTTGACTTTTTATTCTATTTACATATACTAAATATCAATAATTTATAAAAGAGTGAATTACTATGCTTGATGAAAAAGAATATCTGACTAAAGAAAAATTTGACGAGCTTCAGAAGGAGCTTGATTTTCTTAAAATAACTCGTAGAAAAGAAATTGCGGAAAATCTGGAATACGCCCGCTCGCTTGGCGATATATCAGAAAATGCCGAGTATCATGAAGCGCGTGAGCTTCAGGCCGCAACGGAAGACAGGATAAATAAGCTCGATTCCATTTTGAAGTTCGCAAAAATAGTTAACCAGAAAAGCAAAGATGCAGTTAGCTTAGGTTCTACAGTTCAAATTCAAAAAGAAGGAGAAAAAGAAATACGAGAATACAATATTGTCGGCTCTGAGGAGGCGAATATGCAGGAGAGAAAAATATCGCATCTTTCACCATTGGGCGAGGCGATGATGGGGAAGAAAAAAAGTGAAATTTTCTCGTTTACAACTCCCAATGGCAAAATGAACTACAAAATCGTCAGTATCAAGTAAATGAAAAAGATTAAGACACTTTCAAATGGATTAAAGATTGTAATGGTTTCAATGCCGAAGAGTTTGACGACAACTGTTTTGGTACTTACAAAAACAGGTTCAAAATATGAGACAAAAAATATAAACGGCATATCGCATTTTCTTGAGCATCTAATGTTTAAGGGAACAGAAAAAAGATCGAGCTCAAGGGAAATCTCAGAAGAACTTGATGGACTCGGTGCTCAATACAATGCATTTACTGGTTATGAATATACTGGATATTATGCTCAAACAGAGGCTCGGCATTTTAAAAGTGCATTAGAAGTATTATCTGACATCTATTTAAATGCTACATTACCTACTGAAGAGATTGAAAAGGAGCGAGGAGTGATTATCGGAGAGATAGAGATGTATGAAGATAATCCCAAGCGCGAAGTGTGGGATGTTTTCACAGATCTTTTATACGGCAACCAACCTGCAGGGTGGCCTATAATAGGGAATCGGAAGAATATAAGGGAAATTAAACGGAAAGATCTTATTAATTACAGAAAGAAAAATTATGTTGCATCTTCCACTGTCGTAGTTGTTGCGGGAAAAGTAGACGAAAAAAAAGTTATTAGTGAAATAAAGAAAGTATTTAGTGATATATCAACATCAAAGAAACATGGAAAGAAAAAAACTAAAGATTTGCAGAAAAAAAATAATATACTTATTAAAACAAAAAAGACAAGCCAGACACATCTCATTTTAGGTTTTAGAGCATATCATGCTAATCATAAAGACAATGCTGCTGCAACTGTCCTTGCTGGAGTTTTAGGTGCGGGTATGAGTTCAAGATTGTTTCATCGTATTCGCGATCAGTTGGGTGCAGGGTATTACATAAAGTCTGACTTAGATGTATTTACTGATCACGGCTACTTGGCGATATATACAGGCGTTGATAATAGGAGGGTTCCCGAAATACTCCATGCTATTTTAGATGAGGTGCGCTTGGTTAAAAGTGTTTTCGTTTCCGAAAAGGAATTAAAAAAGGTGAAAAATTATCTGATTGGAAATTTGTTTTCAAGTCTTGAAACATCACATGCCCGCGCTCAGTTTTATGGGCTTGAAGAAGCGCTTGGAAAGAAACTCAAGACTCCGCAGGAATATGCTCATGAAATACAAAAGGTTTCCGCGCGCGACATCAAGAGAGTCGCAGGGGATATATTTAAAACGAGGAAAAGCAATTTGGCACTTATAGGCCCTTTTACCAAAAAGCGTGAGAAAGGTCTTGAGAAATTACTTGTGGTATAATAAAGCTACTATGGATTTATTATTTTGGGGAATGACATTAAGTATCACAGGAGAAGTCCTTATCGGACTTGCAGTTCTCAATGTGCATAGGCATATTGTCAAAGAACATAAGATTGATGAGGATGTGTTTTGCGCAATAAAAAGAGAGAAAAGGATTGCGCTTACCGGAATCGTCTTGATGATTGCAGGATATGTGATGCAGATGTACGCAAACGGATACATATCTCAATTTATTGGCTCATAGGCAAGGCATGACAGCAGATGAAGTCAGAGAAAAATATATACGCTTTTTTAAAAAGCGTGGGCATACCGTAATTGAATCGGCGTCTTTATTGCCTGAAAATGATCAAACGACTCTTTTTACAAGTTCTGGTATGCAACCACTTTTGCCATATTTTCTGGGCAAAGAACATGAGAAAGGCGCGAGTTTAACCAATTCGCAGAAATGCTTCAGAGCAGAAGACATGGATGAAGTTGGCGACAACAGGCATACCACTTTTTTTGAAATGCTCGGCAATTTTTCTTTCGGAAGTTATTTTAAGCAAGAGCAGCTACCGTGGCTGTTTGAGTTTCTAACAGAAGAGATAGCTCTTGATCCAAATAAATTATATATAACCGTATTTGCCGGAGACAAGAAAAATGGAATTCCGAAAGATACTCAGAGCGCTCTAATATGGGAAAAATTATTTGCCGGAAAAGGTATTGAAATGAAAGAAGATGAAAGGATTTTTTATTACGGTGCAGAGTATAACTGGTGGAGCCGCTCCGGAGAACCAGACAAAATGCCGAAAGGAGAGCCGGGAGGTCCTGACACCGAAGTGTTTTACGACTTTGCCACTGCGCACGACGAGAAATTTGGAGAGAATTGCCACCCAAACTGCGAGTGCGGAAGATTTTTAGAAATAGGAAATACAGTTTTCATGGAATATATAAAGCAGGAGGACGGAAGCTTCAGTCACTTGCCGACAAAGAATGTTGATTTCGGAGGCGGGGTTGAGAGAATTACTGCGGCGGTAAATGATGATAGTGATATTTTTAATATTGACATACTTTCATCTATAATTGGCAAAATCGAGAAAGCAAGCGGTAAGTCATATAATGAAAATAAAAAAGCTTTCAGAGTAATTGTCGACCACATTCGTGCGGCAGAGTTTATAATCGCAGACGGCGTTGTTCCCTCAAATACCGAGCAGGGATATATTCTGCGGCGACTCATAAGAAGAGCCGTACGATATGCTGACAAACTCGGGATTAAATTAAGCGATATTTCAGACGAAGAAAAAAAGATAAATGATGAAGAGGAAAAGTTTAAAAAAACGCTTGAAAAAGGATTAAAAGAATTTGAAAAATTATCAGAAAACAATATTTCTGGTCATGACGCATTTATTTTGTTTTCCACATACGGCTTTCCAATTGAGATGACGATTGAACTTGCGCAGGAAATGGGGATTAATGTTGATGAGGAAGGTTTTAAAGAGGAGATGAAAAAGCATCAAAAACTCTCAAGATCAGGCGCAGGGCAGAAATTTAAGGGTGGACTTGCAGATACTGGTATAGAGTCCACAAAATACCACACGGCGACGCACTTGTTACTTCAGGCGCTTAAGGATGTGTTAGGCGATAATATTGGGCAAAAAGGGAGCAATATTAATTCCGAGAGGTTGCGATTTGATTTCTCTTGGGGAGAGAAAATGACAGATGAACAAAAACAAAAAGTGCAGGATTTAGTGAATCAAAAAATAAAAGAAAAACTTCCCGTAACGTACCAAGAGACAGATGGAAGGCGTGTATATAAAATAGGGAATTACAGCACGGAGTCTTGTGGAGGCCCTCATGTAGAAAACACAAGCGAACTCAGAGAATTCAAAATAAAAAAAGAAGAATCGGTGTCTGCCGGCGTTCGCAGGATAAAAGCAATATTAGAATAATTTCATTGCGCAGTGTATATAGTTTTCATATAATGAGATTATGTCTTTTCTAAAATCTCTTAAGAGTCAAGGTAAGATGCAATCATTTGTTATATTTGATATAGGCAGCGGAAGTGTCGGTGCGGCTCTTGCCACAGTCTCTCCCGATGATAATATTCCGATGGTTCTGTATAGCACCCGCGCGCCAATTGCATACAAAAAAAATATACATTCCTACATATTCATGAAATCAATGTTTGCTTCTTTTCAGGACGCTGCGCTTGAAATTGTGCAAAAAGGTATACCAAACCTTGCAAGAGAAGGCATTGAAGTGAGAAATATAAATAAAATTTTATGCATATTTTCATCTCCATGGTACAAGTCACAGACAAATTTGCTTAAATTCAAAAAAGAGAAGTACTTTGATGTGTCAAAAAAAGAGATTGAAAAAGCTGTTATGGATGTCAATGAAGAATTTCAGGGAAATTCCGTAAACGAAGAGGGAGACAGAAAATTAAAGAAATCAAAATTGATTGAAAAGAATATTACA
The DNA here is from genome assembly GCA_002327585.1 of Candidatus Phycocordibacter aenigmaticus. GTDB lineage: Bacteria > Patescibacteriota > Minisyncoccia > Phycocordibacterales > UBA2163 > UBA2163. Next base: position 30,481 of record DCWL01000011.1, on the reverse strand, counting down.
CAGATAAGACTTAATGGATATCCTACAAACAATCCTTATGACAAAAAAGCCACAAATGTTGAACTTTCACTGTTTTTGAGTAAGATTTCCAGCAGCGTGTATGAGAACATAAGGGAGATAATTGATAAAACTTTTTATACGGAAAATATATCCTTCCATTCTTTTGCGCTGGTTTCATTCTCCGTAGTTCGAGATATATTCCACACGAAAAAGAATTTTCTTCTCATGGACATAGGAGGAGAAGTTACCGACATATCTCTTGTGCGCGATGAGATGCTCTACAGCACCGCATCATTTCCTCTTGGGAGAAATTTTCTGACTCGGCAAGTTCTAGAAGCGCTTAATACAATTGCCGAGGAGGCGAATTCCCTAATCAGAACTTTTCTTGAAGGCAAAACAAGAGGAGCCGAATCAGCAAAGATAAAGACAATACTTGATAGTGCTGAAAAGCGCTGGCTTACTTCCTTTAGAAAAACATTGACAGATCTCTCTGAAGGATTGTCACTTCCGAGAACAATCTTTTTAACTGTTGATGAGGACATAGGTAAATGGTTTGAAGGTGTGATAAAAAGAGATGAATTCAGCGGTCTCACGCTCGCCGGAGAACCCTTCACGGTTGTGATGCTGAGTGAGAAACAATTGCATAAATATTGTATTACCGTGGGGCAGTCCAGATGCGACTCATTTCTGGCAATAGAGACATTGTTTTTCCACAAAATTGTGAATGCTTGATATAAATATGATATAATCTAACTGCAGATATATATGGCAAAAGATTCATTTCAGGACATAGTCCCACCTAAAAAAAGGACAATAAGAAATATACAGAGCTCTCATGCAAGAGTGCAAAGGCCTCAGAAAATGGAGGATGATTTTGAATATGACGCAGGATACGGCAGAGTCATAAGAAAACCACACTCATCGCGCATAGCTTTGTGGTTTGTCGCTGTTATTGTAATTATCGTTTTAGTGCTTGCGTTTTCGCTTCTTTTCTCCGGTGCGAAAGTAATCATTACTCCAAAACAAAACAGGACGCTCATTGACGTCTCCTCTGTTGCGGTACTTGACGGAAGTGCGGAGGAACTTTCCTATGAGATTATGACGATAGAAGAAACCTCTTCCAAAAAGATTGCCGCAACGGGAAGAGAGGAAATTGAAGAGAAGGCGTCCGGTAGGATTGTCATCTTTAATGATTTCAATACTTCAAGCCAAAGGCTTATAAAAAATACCCGTTTTGAAACGTCTGAAGGGCTGATATATAGAATAAACAAGTCAGTAGTTGTGCCTGGGCAGAAAACAGAGGATGGCGAGAAGGTACCTGGAAGCGTTGAAGTGACAGTTTATGCGGATGAAGCGGGAGAAGGGTTCAATATAGGACTTATGGATTTTACTATTCCTGGCTTTAAGGGTTCCCCACGTTTTGCAAAATTCTATGCCCGTTCAAAAACACCTATGACAGGAGGATTTGTAGGAGAGAAATTAACCGCCGACCCTGCCGAGGCTGAAAAAGCAAAGAATGAAATTCATACTGAGCTCAGAGAGCAGCTGCTTGCCGAAGCATTTTCGCAAAAGCCGGATGAATTTTATCTTTTTGAAGATATTATCTTTATTGAGTTTGAATCACAGCCTGATGCCGAGTCCGGCAATGAAGTTGAGATAATAGAACAAGCGACACTTTACGGCGTGTTGTTTGAGAAGCAGAAGTTTGCGGAGTATATTGCTAAAAAAACTCTCGCCGAATTTGATGAAGGGCCGGTTAGGATTGCGGATACCTCAACTCTTGCAGTCAATGCGCAGGATAAAGAAGAAGCCCGGCCGTGGGAAGACGGGGAATTTAAATTTACCATGAAAGGTAATGCGCACATTGTGTGGATATTTGATGAAGAAAAGCTAAAGAGTGATCTTTCCGGAAGGGCAAAAGCTGCACTTCTTACAATTCTCACAGGATATCCAAGCATTGGGCAAGCCGAAGTGATTCTAAGGCCGGTTTGGAAGAGATCTTTCCCAGACAAGACAAGTAAAATAAAAATAGAACTAATCCTTGACAAGTAGATATTCTTAAAATACTGTAGAAAACAGAATTCAAACTTTTCATTAAAAAGGAGGGCAGATAAATATCAATCTATAGTTTTATAATACTATTTATATTTACTTTCTTGTTTAGTATATCTATTCCCCTGGTTTTTTATTCTGAAGCTAAAGACAGATTCAGAAAGCCAATTAGTGATTATATTGAATGGCTTGTATGTGGTTTTATTATATTTGTCACTGAAAAAATAGTTGGATGGAAGGAATGAGAAATGGAAGATTATACAAGCAATACAGATATTTTATTGCATTCTCTTGCATGGAATCCGACAAGTAAGTTTGTTGCAGCAGTTGTTATTGTTGTAATAATCTCTATATTCACAATTTACTTCATTGCATGCTTGAAGGAGAAAAAGGACGATAATTGTGCATGAGTCGGAAGTATTATACCGTCATCTATTTAGATGACGGTTTTGTGCTATAATGCACTCAATATGACTCATTTCGACAGTGCTAAAAAAAGAAATATATACAATCCGAGCTCTAGTGCTCCATTTAAGATAAGCCGGACAAAGATTGATTTTTTCCTTGAATGTCCACGTTGTTTTTATCTTGACCAAAGGCTTGGCGTAAAAAGACCTTCAATTCCGGGTTTCACTTTAAATATTGCAGTTGACCATCTGCTTAAAAAAGAATTTGACATTCATCGCGTGCAAAAGTCAAAACATCCTCTTATGGAATCGTATGATATTGATGCAATTCCATTTGAAAATGAGAAGCTCAATGATTGGCGTAATAATTTCACAGGCGTACAGTGCCACTACAAACTGACAAATTTTCTTGTTTTTGGCGCAATTGATGATGTGTGGGTAAATCCGCAAGGAGAACTTCTCGTCGTTGACTACAAAGCGACAAGTAAAAAGGAAAAACCGACGCTTGAAGGAAGGTGGGGAGGTCAGTACAAAAGGCAGATGGAAGTTTATCAGTGGCTTTTCAGATGCAATGGATTTAAGGTCTCAGATACTGGGTATTTTGTCTATGTTAATGGCAAGAAAGACAGGGAGGCTTTTGATGGCAAACTTGAATTTGATATTGATGTAATCTCATATAAAGGAGACAGTTCGTGGATTGAAAAAGTCCTTGGAGATATTAAAAAGACACTTGAAAGCGATGAGATTCCCGCAAAAGGTGAGCTCTGTGAGCATTGTCCATATAGGGAGGACGCAGGAAAGATATTACTAAAGAAACATAGAGAGGAAAAGAAAGAATTAGGAAAACTGTTTTAATTTATTGCTAGGTCAAGTCTAGCGGCTAGCAGATAAATATGCTAACTAAAAAAGAATTAATAAACCATCTTGAGAACGGGACAAGAGTGCTTCAGACAGGTGCACTTAAAGATGCTTTTGTTGCTATAGACAGGAAAGATTTCGTGCCAGAGGATTATGTTGAGGAGGCATATGAGGATTACCCACTTCCGCTTGGCGACTCTAGGCAGACAATTTCACAACCGACGACTGTAGCGTTTATGCTCGAGCTTCTTGATCCACAGGAGGGAGAGAATATTCTTGATATCGGCGCAGGCTCAGGATGGACGACGGCGCTTCTTGCACGTCTTGTTGGAGAGAAAGGCGGGGTAATCGGTGTTGAAATTATTCCTGAACTTGTCCAACTTGGAAAGAAAAATCTTAAAAAATATGATTTCAAAAATGTCGAAATACTGAAAGCAGATAAAGAAATAGGACTTCCAAAAAAAGCGCCTTTTGATAAAATCCTTGTTTCAGCTGCAGCAGAGGATCTTCCGAAAAAACTTCTGGAACAATTGAAAATCGGGGGGACAATGGTCATTCCGATATATGATGAAGTATGGCAGATTAAGAAACTTGAGAGCGATAATGATATTAAAAAATACAAAGGATTTGCTTTTGTGCCATTAATTACATGAACAAAACAGAGAAAATGAAAGAAATAAGAGACGAAGTGTTTGAATTAAAAAATTCGCCTCTATATAAATACAGGACAGAAAACGGATTTTTCCCTGTACTCGGGGAAGGAAGTCACAATGCTAACATTTTATTTATAGGCGAAGCGCCGGGGAGAAATGAAGCAAAGACAGGCAGACCGTTTTGCGGTGCAGCGGGGAAGATCTTGGATGACTTGCTTTTCTCAATTCAAATACCCCGCGGGGATGTCTATGTAACAAATATAGTAAAAGACAGACCTCAGAACAATAGGGACCCTCTTCCGGAAGAAATTAAGATTTATGGACAGTTTCTGGACAGGCAGATAAAAATTATTGAGCCGAAAGTTATCGCAACTCTTGGGCGACATTCAATGGAATATATTATGAAAAAGTTCGGGCTCGAAGGTGAACTTAGGACAATAAGTTTAATGCACGGTAAATTATTTGATGCAAATGGTGTAAAAATCGTTCCGCTTTATCATCCCGCAGCAGCAATCTACAATCGCGATCTCATTAAGACGCTTGAAAAAGATTTTAAGATTTTAAAAGATATAAAATAAAAAAACCTTTCAATAATCGTAAGATTATTGGAAGGTTTTAAAAAATGTTCTTGGTTCACAGAATAATCTTTTAATAAAAAAGAAGAAAAACAACAAAATTATAGTAAAAACAGACATAATAGCAACGAACACATATACTATTATTAATTTATCCTCCCAGACCGCACGGATTCCTCCTAAAATTAACAAGCCTCCTTCTCTAAATTTTGAATAAATTTCTACCATCAGATCCCCCCTTTTTATCTTGTCAGAAAATCTAAATTTACTCAGTAGAGATTACTATGCTTTATGAGTTTAGTCAATATATGGTATGATAATCTGAAGCTTATGTTTTGGGGAGATAAAATAACCAATCAAATCAAAGTTAATCTGGAGAAATGCATTAAATCAGGCAAACCTCTTATCATAAGAGATGAAAAAACAGCATCTGGAAGAATCCATGTAGGCTCAATGCGTGGTGTTGCAGTCCACGGCATTATATCAGAAATTCTTTCTGAAAATGGAATTAAGAATAAGTTTCTCTATGAAATAAACGACTTTGACCCGATGGACGATATGCCGTCCTTTCTTGATGAAGAAAAGTTTGGCAAATATATGGGCATGCCACTTTACTCTGTGCCTTCGCCTGACGGGAAGGCGAAGAATTTTGCAGAATATTTTGCCACTGAATTTATTAATATCATAGAAAAATCTGATTTTTTTCCGGAGTATTACAGAGTAAGTGAATTATATAAATCAGGAAAAATGAATGATGCGATTTCATCTGTACTTGTAAAAGCGAAAGAGATAAGATCCATTTACAAAGAAATCTCCGGATCGGTAAAGGAAGATGACTGGCTTCCTCTCTCTGTAATATGTGAGAAATGCGGAAAGATTAGTACAACAAAGACGATTTCCTTTGACGGGAAGGAAGTTGAATATATATGTATGGAGGGACAGGTTCCGTGGGCAAAAGGCTGTAATTATCGGGGTAGAATATCGCCGTTTGACGGCAATGCAAAACTGCCGTGGAAAGTGGAATGGGCCGCTAAGTTTAAAGTCCTTGAGGTTGATATAGAGGGAAGCGGCAAAGACCATTCTACAAAAGGAGGATCACGTGATATAGCAAATCATATTTCCCGTGAAATACTTGATTATAAACCGCCATTTGACATTCCATATGAATTTTTCCTTGTTGGAGGCAGAAAGATGTCTTCATCAAAAGGGAAAGGATCGTCCGCAAAAGAAATATCAGATCTTTTACCTAAAGAGCTATTTCGCCTTGCCCTTATCGGCAAAGACTACAAGCAGGCAATTGATTTTGAACCTGATGGCGATACAATTCCCGTCCTTTACGACACTATGGACAGAATTGCAGAGAAATACTTTGAAGATGCAAAAGACGATGATGCAAGATTATTTTCACTTATCCATCCACCGTCTGAGAGAGGAAATATAGAGAGAAAATTTCTCCCTCGTTTTTCCCAAATTGCTTTTCTTGTGCAGATGCCCCACATGGATATTGAAAAGGAAGTTGAAAAGATGAAAGGCAGTTCTTTAACCAATGAAGATAAAAAAGAGATTTCATCAAGGGCAGCGTATGCAGGCAACTGGCTTAAGGCGTATGCGCCTGAGAAGTATAAATATGAACTACAGAGAGATGAAGTGCCCAAGCAAGCAAGTTCTTTATCAGATGAACAAAAGCAAGTACTTGGTAAAATGTTAGAATATATAAAATTACAGAAGGATCTAGATGGGCAGGAGCTTCACAGCAAAATCCATGAAATCAGAAAGGAATCGGGTATTGAACCAAAAGAATTATTCAGTGCAATATATATCTCATTTCTTGGGAAGGACAGTGGTCCTAAAGCAGGATGGTTTTTAAGCGTGTTGGACAGGGAGTTTCTTGAAAGGAGACTAGGGGAGGTGATATAAAAAAGCATCCTGTAAAACATAGATGCTTTTGTATTATGTAAAGATTTTAATATTATTTTCTAACTTTCTTTTTCTTCTTTCCGGAATAAAGCGTAACAGAGTTTAATTTTATCTTTTTCTTTGTCTTTCTTCTTTTAACCACTTCTCCTTTTTTGTTGATTATCATAGGAAGCTTAATCTCTTTAGCAACTCCTTCTTTTGAATCAAATCTCTGCAGTAAAACCATTAGAATATCGTGCACAATATTTTCTCGTTTGAATATATCCCCTTTAATAAAGATTATTCTGTGGCGCCTTATGGATAATAATTCCTCCATTCCGTGTATATGCAACAACTCACTTTTTAATGACTGAAGTTCTTCATCTTCGTCGTCTTCTTCCTCATTGTTGTTGTTTTGGCTATCTTGTCCACAAAAAGATTTTTCTTCTTCATCATCTTTCTCCTCATCTTCCTTGCAATACATGTTTTCAATGCCAACATATTTAGCCTTTTTACGCAATTGTTTGTCAACAAATATACATATTAAATTTTCTTCATTCTCATAATATTTAATCCTGTATAAAATCATAAATCCCTCCCTTTAATTTATGTTAACGATCTAAAGTAAATCAGCATCAAAGCTCTAAAATCTAAGCAAATAGTAACAAATACCTATAAAAAAGAAAAGCATGGGATTCCACAGATCTTTTCTGTGGATAACTCCTTTTGCTATGTGGGGCAGAGTGTTATATATTAAACTTCTGGTGGGATGAAGTGGGTTAAGACCACATCCCAGGAAATTAAAAAAAATACACTTGCCATACTTTGTATTTTTAAGAGTTCGGCATCTGTGAAGATCGTCCTCAGATGCCGGACGACGATTTCCAAAATTAAAGAAAAATGAAAAATTTACCATGCTTATTGGCGAATACACGCACACACTTGACACAAAAAAACGAATTTCACTGCCATCAAAGTTCCGCAGGGAATTTGGAAAGAGAGTTGTTGTCACAAGAGGACTCGATAATTGTCTGTTCGTATATTCCATCAAAGAGTGGGAAAAAATTTCAAAAAAGATTGGTGAGCTTCCCATGGGAGGAGCAGACACAAGAGGTTTCAACCGTTTTATGCTTTCGGGTGCCGTCGAGGTTGATGTTGATTCGGCGGGAAGGGTATTGATTCCCGATTTCCTTAAAAACTTTGCTAATTTGGGGAATAAAGTTGTCCTTGCAGGCATTCATAGCAGAGTTGAAATATGGAATGAGAAAGCGTGGACTCAGTACAAGGAGAATATAGAAAAGCGAGCAGAGAGACTGGCAGAGAAGCTCGGAGAGATCGGTATCCTCTAATATGCACATCCCCGTTCTTTTACAAGAAGTTATAGAGTCTCTGAATCTTAAAAAAGGAGACACGGCAATTGATACCACAATTGGAGGCGGAGGGCATGCAAGAGAGATTTGTAAATTGATTGGAAGTACAGGAACACTTATCGGCATCGATCTTGACCGGAGAGCATTGGACGGAGCAAAAGCAAAACTGAAAGATGGAAAGTGTAATATAATTTTAGAGCAAAAGAATTTCAGAGATTTAGATAAAGTTTTAAAAAAGGCTGGTATTGAGAAAGTTGATGCAGTATTATTTGACCTCGGTTTCAGTTCAGATCAGCTTGAAGAATCAAAGCAACCTGCCTGCGCAGGCAGAGGATTTTCTTTTCAGAAAAATGAACCACTTTTAATGACTTTCAAAGAAAGTCCTGACGAGAAAGATTTGACCGCAAAAGAGATATTGGGCAGCTGGGAAGAGGAAAGTATAGCAGATATTTTATATGGATATGGTGAAGAGAAATTTTCAAGACAGATTGCTAAGAAAATTGTTGAGTTGAGAGATGATATGCCGATTGAGACGACACGTGATCTGGTGGAGGTGATAGATAAAGCCGTTCCAAACTGGTACAAGCACAAGAAGATACATTTTGCAACGAAGACATTTCAGGCCCTCAGAATCACGGTAAACGACGAAATAGGGGCTTTGAAGGAGGCACTGGGGAAGGCACTTTATGTATTAAAAGCAGAAGGGAGGATAGCAGTCATATCATTCCACAGCATTGAAGATAGGATAGTAAAGCGTTTTTTTAATAATAAAAAGCAGGAAGGTGAGGGTGAGGTGATTACTAAAAAACCAATAATACCAAGCGAGGATGAGATAAAGAGAAATCCCCGCTCGCGCAGCGCAAAACTAAGAGTATTTCAAAAAAAATAAAATGACTACACGTGCGATACAAATAAATAAATTTGAAAAAAGGGCATTTGTAGTGCTTGTCTTCATAATTCTCATATTGTTCGGCCTGTACTTATATTTCATAAGCAAATCAATAGTCAATGTAATAGTAAGGGAAGAGATTAACGGCGATGTCGCCGCTGTAAGCTCAACTATAAGTGAGCTTGAAACCAGATATATAGTACACAAAGACGCCATTGACATTGAATTTGCAAAATCTACTGGATTTAAAATATTGAAAAAGAAAAAATTTGTAGCAAAAAAATCGCTTGCCAGAAAAGGCACTGCTTTAAATCTTGGAAATTAGAACCTACCTAGGCTATAGTATATAGATGAAACCAGAATTTTTGAGAAGAATTCGCATAATCTCCATAATAATATTTTTTCTGGGACTCGTCCTTGTGGGGCGATTGTATTTTGTGCAGGTAATGCACGGTGGAGAGTACAGCGATGAGGCCGACAGGCAATACACCAGACCAAATCAGAGCCTCTACAGTAGAGGGTCTATTTTTTTGCAGGATAAAAATGGTACGCTGGTATCTGGAGCAACTCTCAAATCAGGATTTATAGTAGCCATAAACCCTAAAATCCTTGTTGACCCAAAGAGTGCATACGAGAAACTTTCAGAGATAATTGACATTGACGAGGATTCGTTTTTTTTTCGCGCTGGCAAAAAGGATGACACATATGAAGAAATTGCAAAACATATAGATGAAGAAAGAGCGTATAGAATTTCCGATCTGGAAATTGACGGTATCAACATTTACAAAGACAGATGGAGATTCTATCCAGGGAATGATATGGCCTCCCAGACGCTCGGCTTTGTGGGTTTTATAGGAGATGAATTCTCCGGAAGATACGGGCTTGAAAGATATTACGAGGATACGCTGGAACGGGGAGAAGATGAAATCTATGTCAATTTCTTTGCGGGGATTTTTGCCAATATAAATAGCACGGTGTTTAAAAACGGCAATCGCTCCGGCGATGTTATCACCTCCATTGAACCCTCAGTTCAGCTTTTCCTTGAAAATAAACTGGATGAAGTAAGTGAAAAATGGAACTCAAAACTTACTGCCGGTGTGATAATAAACCCCCAAAATGGAGAGATACAGGCAATAGGAGTGAATCCTTCTTTCAATCTCAATAGTTTTCAGAAGGTGGAGAACCCGTCTGTATTTTCAAATCCTATTGTTGAAAGCGTGTATGAGATGGGCTCTATCATAAAGCCCCTTACAATGGCAGCCGGCATTGATTCCGGTGCAATTACCGCAACAACTACATATTATGACGCAGGAAGTATTGAACTTGATGGCTCCACAATCTCAAACTTTGACGGAAAGGGGCGCGGGCGTGTTTCAATGCAGGAAGTGCTCAATCAATCGCTCAACACCGGAGCTTCATTTGTTGCGAGTAAAATAGGCAACAGAGTATTTGCAAACTATATGATTAATTACGGAATCGGAGAAGAGACGGGAATTGACCTTCCAAATGAATCTGCGGGGATTGTGAAGAACTTGTATGAGCCAAGGGATCTTGAATATGCCACAGCGTCATTTGGACAAGGAATTGCGACGACGCCTATTGCAACCATAAGAGGGCTTTCAGTCCTTGCAAACGGCGGAGTGCTTGTAACTCCACGTATTGCAAAAAAAATAAAATATACATCAGGACTTTCAAAAAAAGTATCGTCTAATGATGGGCAGAGGATACTGAAACAGGAGAGCGCAGAGGAGATAACAAGAATGCTTGTAAGTGTCGTTGATAACGCTCTTTTGGAAGGGACGGTGAAGCTTCCTAATTACAGCATTGCGGCAAAGACGGGGACAGCGCAAATTGCTTCCGTGGGCGGATACTACGACGACAGATTCCTTCATTCATTCTTCGGCTATTTCCCCGCTTATGATGCACAGTATCTGATATTCCTATATACTCTGGAGCCAAAAGAAGTAAAATATGCCTCGCAGACTCTGACACATCCGTTTATGGATATTGTAAAGTTTTTGATCAATTATTACGAAATACCCCCTGATAGATAAAATGTAGATGAAACAAATTTTTAAAAAAATAATAATTTTTATTCTTACACTTGAGGCAAGAATCGTCTTGAAGAAATATAATCCTCGCATTGTTGCAATTACGGGAAATATCGGAAAAACAATTTCAAAAGATGCTGTCTATACAGTGTTGAGTTCGGCTTTTTTTGTACGCAAAAGCCAGATGAGCTTTAACAGTGAAATCGGCATTCCTCTTACAATCCTGGGCCTCCCGAATGCATGGTCGGATTTCTTTTTGTGGATGCAAAATATCATTGACGCTCTGAAATTGATTGTTTTAAAGAACCATTATCCCAAATGGCTTGTCCTTGAGGTCGGGGCCGACAGACCGGGGGATATAAAAAGTATTTCCCGCTGGCTCAAACCTGATGTTGTCGTAATGACCCATTTGCCTGATGTTCCCGTACATATAGAATTCTTTGATTCAGCACAAGATGTGATAGAAGAGAAAAGCCATTTGGTAAAGGCTCTTAAGGATGACGGAGCGTTTATAGTAAATGCAGATGAGAAGAAAACCCTTGCACTGAAGTCTCTTGTCGGAGAGAGAAAAGTCTATGCATACGGAAATTCTCCTGGTTCAAGCATTATCGGTTCAAATTATAATATTTTGTATAAAGAGAGATTTCCAAGTGGCATATCATTTCGTGTTGACTATAACAGTGTGAGCGTGCCTGTTGAGATAGAAGGGGTGTTGGGCAAACAGCATATTTATCCGATACTCTCCGCACTTGCAGCAGGTGTCTCCCAAGGACTTAATATTGCTTCAATGGGGCAGGCGCTTGAAAAACACGAGACTCCTGCCGGAAGAATGAAGCTCATTGAAGGAATCAATGATTCGCTTATTATAGATGACAGCTACAATTCATCTCCTGTGGCGCTCAAAGAAGCACTTAATACTTTCAAGTCAATAAATTCCTCAGGAAAAAAAATTGCAGTGCTTGGAGATATGATGGAGCTGGGAAGTCATTCCGTAGAGTCGCATATAAATGCCGGAAAGCTTGCGGCAGAGGCTGCGGATATTTTAATCACAGTGGGTATACGCGCCAAATATATTGCACAAGGTGCAATGGAGAACAAAATGAAAAAGAAGGAAATTTTTCAGTTCAATGATTCAAAAAGCGCAGGAGAAAAACTTGCGGCAATACTTAACGACGGCGACATAACTCTCATAAAAGGCTCGCAGTCGGTGAGGATGGAGAGAATTGTTGAGAAGGTAATGGCATACCCTGAAAAGAAATACAGACTTTTGGTGAGACAGGGAGAAGAGTGGCAGATAAGATAAATTATTGATATATTTCTATTCAAGGCTCCATCGTCTAACGGTTAGGACATCAGCTTCTCAAGCTGGTAATCGGGGTTCGATTCCCCGTGGAGTCACCATTTAGAACTTTTTTTTCCGCGCGTCGCTCCGCCCTCGTCCCGTTTCCGCCCATTCAATTTTTAAAAAAATCCCCCCCGAAAAAATAAATAGTCTGGTCTCCGATGTAAAATTATTAGATTCTTCATTATGGGCACTTTACACAATTCGGTTAAGGGTTAGAAACCATCGAGATGAAGTCCTTGTTGTAAACAATAAGGACGACAATTGAATATGGTTTATCAAGATGCGGTGAGAGATTTGGCTCTATGACCCGTAGGCAACCCTTGAAACTGGCTGTTTCAAGAAGGTGCTAAATCCAACCCTAACGGGAGAGATAAAGGTCGGTTTTATTTTAAACTACGCTCTTCTCCCAAGAAGAGCGTTTTACATTATGAATATAGACAAACAAAAAGCAAATGGGGCAGTGAACCGAGGAACATTGTATTCTTTTATCCCAAAGCCACTTGAGATTGAGGGAAAGCCAGAGTTAAATGTCTTTCCGCTCAATGTGCTATTTTCCAGCTTTACAAATAGAGGTGGTGTAAGAGTGATGGGCAGCGCTTGTTATGACCCTGACTTCAAGACGTTCAAACAAAATGGTGTTGAATCATCAATGGAATACCGTAACAAATACGGAGGCACTGCCTGGCTGAAAATAACATACAACTCAGAAAGTAATGGCAAATACCGTGGAGAGAAATATATAAACGACAAATCAGTTGTTATGGCTAATGGCCCAAATTGGAAAGTATTTTTCATCCATTTCACAATGATTGGTCTTATAGACGGAGAACTTTGCGAATTCAAGGAAGTCTAGTTTCATAAAAAAAATGTTTAGAATATTGTGGGAAGATAAAAGTGGATTAATGTCAGAAAAGAAAGATTACACTATCAATAGGTATATCAGACCACTTGGGTTTGTAGTTGTCGGCATATTTTTGGTAGGTTCTGCTTTATATAAATTGTTTCTATGAAAAACCTGGAATCATGCCATCACCATTTCTAGATTTTGAATGGAACTAACAATATGTTCTCTCTGACACACAAGTTCTGAAAGCCACGCTGTGGGGTCACTTGTTCAAACGGCTTTAATTATTCTTGACGAAATAATTATTCTAGTGTATAATTAACACGTGTAACTATGAATCCTTACAGCTGTGGGGAGTGCATTAAACATCACTCCCTGCTTTAATTTTAATGAAAGGTGGTGGTTTATTTGACTGTAAAATATTTCTTTTCTTGTTCAAAATGCGGAGAATATCTGGTTACAGTACGCACTTTCAAGAAATTTATTGTTAAAGATAAATGGAAAAAATTACAAAAAAAAATAAACGATGGTGCTTTTGGTGGAGCGGTCAAGTTTGGCAAGAAATGTCCAAAATGTTCTCCCGAAAAGGGATTTACCAAAGTTACTCTAAAAGTTCTTTGGCCAAAGCGACCGTATAAATAAAATACGGTTGCTTTTTTTATCTACATTATGAGAAAAGTATTAAATAAAGTATTTTTTGAGAGATCGTCGCTTAGTGTTGCTGAAAGACTGCTTGGTAAATTTCTCGTTAAGAAAAGTAGAGGAAAAGAGAGAGCATATATGATAACAGAAGTTGAAGCGTATGATGGATTTAAAGACAAAGCATCCCACGCGCATCGCGGGAGAACGATGCGAAATGAAGTGATGTTCGGGCAGGCCGGATATTGGTATGTATATTTTGTATACGGAATGTACAATATGCTCAATATCGTTATAGGTAAAAAAGATTATCCTGCGGCAGTTTTGATACGGGGTGTTGATGGAATAAACGGACCGGGGAAGCTTACAAAGACGCTTAGAATTGACAGAAAATTTAATAAGAAGAAAGCAGATAAGAAAACAGGACTTTGGATTGAAGACAGAGGAATAAAAATTAAAAAAGATGAAATTAAAAAAACTCCGAGGATCGGAGTTGGCTATGCCGGCAAATATACTAAAAAGCCGTATCGTTTTGTTTTGGTAAAAAATAATCATCTGGCTATTTAAAAGCCAGATGATATTGTAGATGTTCAGTACTTTTATTTTTCTGAACATTCTCTTTTTTATTTCTACTACTTAGATATGAGAAAGCGACTCTGCAGTAATTGTAATTCAACTCAAAGGCTTCCGCACATTTCTCAACAAGATTTTTGAATCCCAACTTTTTTTGTACACCGGACTCATATTCTCTTTGAACCTTTATAATAAGTTTTTTGGTACTCTCAAGATCTAAAGAACAATTACGTTGACTTTCTACATTTGCTATTTTTTCCTTCAATTTTTCCGTATCTATCATTACTGTCTCCTTAAAAACCTATGAAGTCTATTTTTTACAGTATAACAAAAAATATGACTTTGTCAACATTGAAAATGTGGATACTTGCTAAATCCTTATACTATGGGCTAAATTGTGCACAATACTTGACTTTATACTCACTATTTTGGTACTATGTGAAAATTCTACGAGAAGCCGTAAATGGAAAATAAACAAGAAACACCAGAAGAAATGACCGGTGTGGTGGACGAGACACTGCCAAATACGCTATTCCGGGTAAATCTTTCAAATGACGAAAAAATCATCGCGTATCTTTCAGGGAAGATGCGTAAATTTAAGATAAAGGTTCTTGTTGGGGATAAAGTGATTGTTGCAATTGATCCTTATGGAGGAAAGGGGAGAATTATTAAGCGATTATAGGAAATGAAGATAAAAGCATCCGTAAAAAAAATATGTGCAGAATGTAAGATTGTAAGAAGGAAAAGAAGAATTTGTGTAATTTGTAAGAACCCGCGCCATAAACAGAGGCAAGGGTAATAATAATTTTTAATTATCATTTTTTAAAGTGTATGCGTATATCAGGAGTAACAATACCGGACAAAAAAAGAATAGAGTACGGACTAACAGCCGTGTATGGTGTTGGCATTTCCAAATCAAGAACACTTCTTGACGGTGCAAATATCGACAAGGGCAAACGACCTTCCGAGCTATCTTCCGAAGAAGAAAACTCAATAAGAAAATTAATCGAGGGGGAGAAAATTGAAGGAGAGTTGCGAAGAGAAGTGTCAGGAAATATTAAACGATTGAAAGATATCAAATCATACAGGGGTTCTCGGCATACAAAAAGACTTCCGGCAAGAGGCCAGAGGACAAAGACGAATGCAAGAACTCTCAAAGGTGTAAAGAAGACTATGGGCTCGGGAAGGAAGAAACTTGAGAAAACTTAAAATAAATGGGAAAAAAGAGAGTTATAAAAAAAGCAGGAGGCGAAGCAGACAAAGGACTCCAGTCCCGCTCTCTTGCGCGTGTACCTAAAAGGAAGCTGGACACAGGCGTACTTCATATTCAGGCGACTTACAACAATACAAAACTTATACTGACAGACAAAAAAGGCGGTTCTGTTATGTGGTCTTCAAGCGGTTCACTTGGTTTTAAGGGAGCAAAAAAAGGAACACCTTTTGCTGCGGCAAAGGTTGGGGAGCTTTTAGGGGAGAAAGCGTCAATGATAGGAGTAAAAGATGTGAGTGTCGTAATCAAGGGTGTTGGCGGAGGAAGAGAATCCGCTCTTCGCGGCTTTACGGCAAAGGGCATTCAGGTTTCTTCAATAAAAGACACGACTCCTGTTCCACACAATGGTCCAAGGCCACCTAAACCCCGTAGGGTTTAGGCACGGAATTTAGGAATCAGGAATAAAAAATAATTTATTATGCGAATTGGTCCAAAATATAAAATATGTAAAAGATTGGGAAGCGGCGTCTTTGATAAATGTCAGACGCATAAATTTGCTCTTGCGGAAGAGAAGGCCAAAAAAAAGAGGAGGATTGGTGCACGCCCAAGACAAATGTCCGACTATGGACGCCAACTTCTTGAAAAGCAGAAAGTAAGATACACATACGGCATCGCTGAAAAGCAATTGTCCCGGTATGTCAAAGAAGCGGTTGCTAAAAAGAATGCAAAGCCCGTCGTGCAACTGATTGAAAATCTTGAGTCCCGCCTTGATAATGTTGTGTACAGATTCGGTCTTGCCCGCTCAAGGCAGATGGCACGACAGATGGTTTCGCATGGGCACATAACCGTGGATGGAAGAAAAGTGACAATACCATCATACAAAGTATCAAAGGGCGCGAAAATAAGTGTGAGGAAGGGCAGCAGAACAAGCAATTTGTTTTTAAACATACAGGAACAGCTCAAAGACCATAAATCTCCTGCATGGGCTTCTTTCAATAATAAAAGTTTAGAGGGGGAGATAAAAGGCAAGCCATCTCAAGAAATCACAGAGCTTATGTTTGATGTAGGTTCCGTACTTGAGTTTTATAGCAGATAATCAAGTAATTTTAAATTTCCAAATTATAAATTTTATAAACTAATTAATTTATTACTATGTCAGAATACAATGTATCACTTCCATCCAAGCCGAGAATTGTCTCGGAAGAGGAGTTCAAGGGCACATATGAAATTGATAGTCTTTATCCAGGCTACGGGCATACACTGGGCAATTCTCTAAGAAGGATTATTCTCTCTTCCCTGCCGGGTGCCGCTATAACATCAGTTAAGATAGAAGGCGTTGCTCATGAGTTCTCTACAATAGATGGCATCAAAGAGGATGTTGTTACTATACTTCTTAATCTCAAGAAAGTGAGAATCCAGATGTTGACTGACGAACCTCAAACCGTAACTCTCAGCGCAGAAGGAGAGAAATCGGTGACGGCAGCAGATATAAAGATGCCTTCTCAGGTCAAGATTCTCAACTCTGATCAATATATAGCCGAGATTACAGACAAAAAGGCGGAACTTTCAATTGAAATGATAGTTGAGCGGGGACTCGGATATGTGTCAAAGGAGGTGCTTCAGAAAGATAAAGTTGATATGGGAACTGTAGCGTTGGATGCGATTTTCACTCCAATAAGAAAGGTAAACTATGAGGTTGAGAACATGCGTGTCGGCGACAGAACGGACTTCAACAGACTGCGTTTGTTTATTGAAACAGACGGCACTATAACAGCGCACGAGGCGCTTGAGAAATCAATAGAGATTATGATAAATCAACTCAAGGCGATAGTTGGTTTCAAAGAAGAAGAAATAGAAAAAGAGACAAAAGAAGAAGAGGAGGAAATAAAAGAGGACTTGTCCGCCGAAGCCAAGGCGAAGGCGGAAGAGATAGACACAGAATTTTTAAAAACGAGAATCGAATCGCTTAACCTTTCGGCGCGGAATATTAATGCGCTGACGAATGCAAATATAAGGACGGTTGGTGGACTTGTGCGGAAGAAAGAGAAAGATATTTTAGAAATCGAAGGGCTTGGAAAGAAAGGTCTTCAGGAGATAAAAAGAGCATTGGGAAATTACGGTATTATTCTTAAATAAATCATGCGTCATCATAATAAAAACAGAAAATTGGGACGCGTCAAAAAGCAGAGAACAGCACTTCTGCGTTCTCTTGCACGCTCATTGATTTTGCGAAACAAGATAAAAACCACGGAAGCAAAAGCAAAAGAACTCAGGCCGTTTGTGGAGAAGTTAGTTTCAAAAGGCAAAGTCAACACGCTCATGTCGCGCCGTCTTGTAATAAGCCGGCTTGCCAGCAAGGTTGCGACGGCAAAATTATTTGATACACTTGCTCCAAAATATAAGGAAAGAAAGGGAGGATATACAAGAATCACAAAACTTGGAGCAAGAAAAAACGATTCGGCTAAAGAGGCAATAATAGAATTTGTAGAATAGGATTATGAAAAAAATAGAAATAAATGCAGAAGGAGAAAAATTAGGAAGACTCGCTTCAAAGGCGGCAAGTTTTTTGATGGGCAAAGATACCGCAGATTTTACAAAGAATAGAGTACCTGAGATAGAAGTAAAAATTACAAATGCTTCAAAACTCCAAATCACAGATGCCAAAAAAGGAGGCAAAGTGTATACAAGATATAGTGGATATCCGAGTGGATTGAAAAAAGAGAAGATGGGCAAATTGATTGAACGAAAAGGATATGGAGAGGTGGTAAAAAAGGCGGTGTATGGCATGCTTTCGGACAATAAATTGCGGCCAAAAATGATGAAACACTTAATTATAGAAGAATAATATGTCAACAGTAGAAACAAAACAAAAAACATCCCCAAGCAGATACATTGAAGCAATCGGCAGAAGGAAGTCCGCCATTGCCCGTGTGCGTATTTTCTCCAGCGATAAATATTCATTTGAAATAAATAAAAGAAGTCTGGAGGATTATTTTCCTATTGATGAACTGCGTAGAAATATAAGAAAAGTATTTGAATCAATTAATATTTCCCAGAAATTCAAAGTCTCAGTTCATGTAAATGGTGGGGGAGCATCTGCGCAGTCCGATGCAATATCGCTTGGTATTGCAAGAGCGCTTATCTTATTCGACCAAGAACTTAGAAGTAAGCTAAAAAAAGACGGTTTTCTCAAACGGGATGCCAGAATAAAAGAGCGTAAAAAACCGGGACTTAAAAAAGCCCGAAAAGCCGCCCAGTGGAGCAAGAGGTAAAATGAAAAAAGTTGACAAAAAAGACAAAAGACAGCATAATAAAAACATTGAAGATGGTGTTGTTTTTGAAGATGAGATAATTAGCGATACTATAACTGTAAAGAAGCTTCGTGAAAAGCTCGAGAAATGTGTTGAGGAAAAACGGGAGTATCTTGATGGCTGGCAGAGAAGTAAAGCTGATTTTATAAATGCAAAGAAAAAGGAAGAGGGGTTGAGAGCAGAACTTATGTCATTTGCAAAAGAAGAGCTTATGTTTGATTTGCTCTCTTCAATTGATAATTTTGATATGGCTTTTGCCGACAAACAGACTTGGGGGAAAGTGGACAAAGATTGGAGGAAGGGAGTAGAGCATATACATTCTCAGCTTCTAAAGACTTTGGGGGAGCACGGACTTGAGCAGTTTGACCCTTCTGGAGAACAGTTTGATCCAGCTTGCCACGATTCGGTTGAAATTGTGGTTACAGATAAAAAAGGCGACGACCACAAGGTAATTGAAGTTTTGCAGAAAGGATATATTTTGAATAAAAAGATTGTCAGACCGGCAAAAGTAAAAGTTGGACAGTTTAAAAATTAAAAATTTATATAACATTATGAGTAAAATTTTAGGTATAGATTTAGGCACGACAAACTCGGCAATAGCAATTGTTGAGGGAGGTGAGCCAACAATAATTGAAAACAAGGAAGGGGTAAGAACGACTCCGTCTATTGTTGCTATTTCAAAGACAAACGAGCGCCTCGCGGGACTTTTGGCGAAAAGGCAGGCGGTTACAAATCCGAAAAATACTATTTTCGGTATCAAGCGCTACATAGGACACAGATTCGATGATGCGGAAATAAAGAAAGACGAGAAAACTGCGCCATTTGATATTTCAAAAGGTTCTGACGGGGGAGTGCTTGTAAAGCTCGGCGGCAAAGACTACAGGCCTGAAGAGATTTCTGCAATGATTTTGCAGAAGCTCAAGAACGATGCAGAAGAGCGGCTTGGCGGTAAAATTACTGAAGCTGTTATAACGGTGCCTGCGTATTTCAATGACTCACAGAGAAAAGCGACAAAAGATGCCGGCAAAATCGCAGGACTTGATGTAAAGAGAATTATAAACGAACCGACTGCTGCTGCGCTTGCATATGGATTTTCCAAAAAGAAAGATGAAAAAATCGTTGTCTTTGACTTCGGCGGTGGTACATTTGACATCTCAGTCCTTGAGGTAGGGGATGATGTTATTGAAGTTAAATCAACGGACGGCGACTCGCATATGGGAGGCCGTGACATTGACCAGAAGATAATTAAATGGATTGCCGATGAGTTCAAAAAGCAAAGCGGTGTTGATATATCAAATGATCCGTTGGCACTTCAGCGTCTTGACGAGGCAGCGGAGAAAGCAAAACATGAGCTTTCCTCAACTGCAGAGACTGAAATAAATATTCCTTTTGTTACTTCTGATGCTTCAGGACCAAAACATCTGCTTTTAAAGATAACAAGGGCTACCCTTGAAGAGCTTGCAAGAGAGTATATTGACCGCTCAATTGAGATTACAAAAAAAGCGATTGAAGCGTCTCCTTTTCAAGCAAGTGACATAAATGAAATCATATTGGTCGGCGGACAGACAAGAATGCCTGCAATTGTTGATGCCGTAAAGAATGTTTTCGGCAAGGAGCCGAACAAATCAATCAATCCAGATGAGGTCGTGGCGCTCGGCGCCGCAATTCAAGCGGGGATTATGCAGGGAGACGTTAAAGATGTACTTTTACTTGATGTAATTCCTCTCTCCCTCGGTATTGAGACATTGGGATCTGTTGCGACAAAGTTAATTGAGAAGAACTCTACTATTCCTACATCCAAGTCACAGACTTTCTCAACTGCAGCTGATAATCAGACATCTGTTGAGATACATGTCGTACAGGGCGAACGCTCAATGGCATCCGACAACAAATCTTTAGGAAAATTTATCTTGGATGGCATCCCTCCTGCGCCAAGAGGGATGCCCCAGGTTGAAGTTTCATTTGATGTTGACGCAAACGGAATTTTAAATGTAAAAGCAAAAGATAAATCTTCAGGCAAGGAGCAGTCTATAAAGATTGAGGCAAGCTCTGGACTCTCTGAAGAGGATATTGAGAAGATGAAAAAGGACGCGCA
Source organism: Candidatus Phycocordibacter aenigmaticus (assembly GCA_002327585.1). GTDB lineage: Bacteria > Patescibacteriota > Minisyncoccia > Phycocordibacterales > UBA2163 > UBA2163. Next base: position 9,713 of record DCWL01000011.1, on the reverse strand, counting down.
GGTGCACGAAAGTGAGGATGCTAAAAAGAAAGAAGCTGTTGATGCAAGAAATCTTGCGGAGCAGATTATCTATACGGGAGAGAAAGCTCTTAAAGATGCTGAGGGTAAAATAGATGAAGGTATTAAAACTTCAGTTCAGACTAAAATAGATGAGCTTAAGAAAGTCAAAGATGGTGAAGATACGCAGACAATAAAAAATACAACAGAAGAACTCTCAAAAGAAATGCAGAAGATAGGTCAAGAAATGGCTAAAGCCCAGCAAGCACAAAGTGATCAGAAAAAGGGAGAAGAGAAAGTCCGCGATGCAGAATTCAAGGAGGAAAAGAAAGATGACGAAAAAAAGGATGATGATAAAGATAAAAATCAATAATTAAAATCACAAAATAGCCAGCCCAAAGTTGGTTGTTTTGTATACTTGATTCTTAATTCATAATTCGTTATTCTATAAACAATATATGTCCAAAGACTACTATCAAATTTTAGGCATAGATAGGAAAGCAAGCGCCGATGAGATAAAAAAAGCGTTCAGAAAGCTTGCACATAAATACCATCCCGACAAAGGGCAAGGTGACGATGCAAAATTCAAAGAAATAAGTGAAGCATATAGTGTGCTCTCAAATGAAAAGAGGCGGCAAGAGTATGATGCGTACGGACGAATATTCAATGAAAGTGGCGGGCAAGGAGCCGGTTTTGGCGGTTTTGGATTTGGAGGAGCACAAGACTTTGATCAGGATTTTGACATAGGAGATATTTTCGGCGGGCTTGGAGACATCTTTGGCGGAAGAAGGCAGAAAGTAAAGCGCGGCCGCGATATTTCAATTGATCTTGAGGTACCTTTCCGAGATGCAGTGTTCGGCACAGAGCGAAAAGTGCTTCTTACAAAAGTATCGCAGTGCAAGAACTGTAGCGGAAGCGGTGGAAAAGCGGGAACTCAGATGGACATATGCAAAATATGCAATGGCAAAGGAAAAATTCATGAGACAAAAAGCACAATCTTAGGGACTATTGCATCTGTCAGAGGATGCGAGAATTGCCACAGTATAGGAAAAGTTCCAAAAGAGAAATGCGCAGATTGCCGCGGCATGGGGGTATTGAGAAAAGAAGAGGAGATAAGGATTACAATTCCCGCTGGAGTTGATAATGGCGAGATGATACGTCTATCCGGAGGAGGAGAGGCGATCTCGGGCGGCGTACCTGGAGATCTCTACATTAAGCTTCATATAAGTTCTGATCCGATATTCAGAAAAGAGGGAAATAATCTGGCAATGAATTTGAGTGTCAAACTTTCTGACGCTCTTCTTGGAAGTTCATATACAATAAGCACGCTTGACGGAAATATTGAAATTAAGGTTCCCGCTGGTGCCTCATTTGGTGAGATACTTCGCGTGCGGGGAAAAGGTGTGCCAGTTGGAAAAGGCAGACGAGGGGATCTTTTGGTAAAAATAAATATCACGCTTCCGAACAAACTTTCAAAAAACGCTAAGAAACTTGTTGATGAGATGAAGAAAGAAGGAATCTAATTAACACAGAATTTTTGCAATGGTCTTGCGGGTGATGTAAAATTAAGAAATGGAACAGGCACAAGATTTCCTTGTAAGTTCATATGATACTCTTGGCTCAGTAACAAGTATGTCCCTTGATACGATTATTTTAATCACGATTTTTGTCGCATTTTTTGTATATGGATTAAGGTACGGCAAAGGAAGAATTATATCTCTCATTCTCTCTTTCTATATCTCAATTCCGATAATTTTTTCATTTCCGTACATAGAAAAACTCTCTTTTGCCTATTCACAAATTGCAGTTTTTTTGTTAATAATTGTTTTTTTGAATATTGTTATAAGCCGCTTTGTATACGAGGAATTTCCTTCACGCGGATTGAGGCGCCTTATTGAAGCAGGACTTCTCTCTGTCTCTGCCGGTGGACTTCTTTTAGCGCTTTCATACCATATTATCCCTATCACAGCACTTCACGATTTTGCTGCACCTATTGACGCACTGTTTACATCCACTACAACATTCTTCTGGTGGCTTATCATACCGCTTGCGGTTCTTCTCTTTACAGTCAGAAGATAATATAGGAATATAGTGGTATGAAGTATGCCACCGAGTTTAAGCATTTTTCTGATCATGACAATATAGATGACCTAAATACAAAACCTCACGCTTTTATTGCCATCCATAATACAAATCTAGGGCCTGCAACCGGAGGAACTAGGTTTTTTTCTTATAAATCTGAGAGTGCAGCTATTTCATATGACAAAAAAATTCTTTATCCGATGTTGGAAGATAACGAATCTATAAATAATACTGCAAACGTTTTAACTAAAAAATAATAAATGAGAATAAATAGAAGAACAAAAAAAGATATGGGTGCCGTAAAAAGCCATTCAACTAAAAAAATTCTGTCAAATATCTTGAACAAGACAGATGCTTATTGGAGTAGAGAGCAGAAGAAGAGGACACTTCAGTTATTTCATGAAATTGCCACGAGAGTGCCCGCATACAAAAAATTTCTAAAGAGACATAAAATTTCTCCAAAAAACATCAGGTCGTTCAAAGATTTGCAGAAAGTTCCAGCTACAACTAAAGATAATTATTTGCAGAAATATACACTTGAGCAATTATCTTGGGACGGAGCGCTTAACAGTAGAAGTAAAAATTCTCTTGTGTTTACATCAACATCCGGCTCAACCGGTGAGCCGATTTATTTTTCAAGAAACAGTGTTGTTGACCAGCAGGCAGCTGTTATTCACGAGCTTTTTTTTAAAAACAGCAAGTTCTCCTCAAAGAGCCCGACACTTATAATTGTATGTTTCGGAATGGGCGTATGGGTTGGGGGAATTATTACATACCAAGCGTTTGAGATAACAGGTCGTGGTGATTACCCGATATCCATCATAACTCCAGGTATAAACAAGGAAGAAATTTTTAAAATATTGAAAAAACTCTCACCTCATTTCAAGCAGACTATACTTGCAGGTTATCCTCCATTCTTGAAAGATATCGTGGATGAGGCAGAAGATAGAAAGATAAATCTAAAGAAATTAAATGTAAGGCTTCTTTTTGCCGCAGAAGCTTTTACGGAGAATTTCAGGGATTATTTGGCCAAGAAGACAAAAGTAAATAATGTGCTTATAGATACTATGAATATATACGGAAGTGCGGATATTGGAGCTATGGCATTTGAGACACCACTTTCTATTCTTATAAGAAAAATTGCGGTGAAGAATCCAAAAATATTTAAAAGTATTTTTTCTGACATAAGCAAGATGCCTACACTTACACAATACATCCCATCTTTCATATCATTTGAGGAAAGAGACAATAAACTGTTTTTGACGGGCAATAGCTCAATTCCACTTGTAAATTATTCAATAGGTGACCATGGAGGAATATTTACATTCAGTCAAATAAAAGAGAAACTCTTTCCTTATGGAATTAATCTGCATAAAGAAGCAAAAATGGCGGGAATAAAAGACCATATGTATCAATTGCCGTTTGTGTATGTATATGAACGAATAGACATGTCAACGACTCTCTATGGTCTTCAGATTTATCCAGAGACAATAAAAGAGGTCTTATTGAAAAAACCATTCTTCGAATTCTTAACTGGGAAACTTACACTGATTTCAAAATTTGATGTAAACCATAATCAGTATTTAGAAATAAACTTAGAGCTTCGGAAAAAAAGAAAAATGAGCAATATGCTCAAGACACAGCTTTTAAATGAGATTGTTAACAATCTGCGGTCTAAAAATTCAGAATTTCGTGAACTTTCCGATTTTCTAGAAAATAGAGCGTCTCCGACTCTGATATTTTGGCCACAGGAGGATCCTCTTTATTTCAAACCAGGAATAAAACAAAAGTGGGTAGATAAATAGTTTGCTATAATAAAAATATGAAACCAATTCAGTGGGATAAAAAAGAGTCATTAGAGGATTTTAAGAAAAAACTTGACATTGATTCTGTTATTGATAAATACGACGAGCTTTTGGAGGATCTGTTTTTAGTCAGGAATCCGCGTTTTAAATTTGAGCCAAACTACCAAAAAGAACTTGAAGAATTTATCAATGAGCATAAAGGGAAAAAACCGCTTGAAAAAGTAGGCGAGTGGTTTTATTTTCCATGGAACAATATACTCATACATTATCTGCCCGACAAGATACATCAGGAGATAAGAACTGCGCGCAATAAAAATATTATTACTAAAGACGAGCAGGAAAAATTTTACAATACAACAGTTGGTGTTGCAGGGCTTTCTGTTGGTTCACACGGCGTTCTTACGCTCTCAATGATGGGCGGGAGCAAGACTATAAAAGTTTCTGATCCTGATGTCGTCTCCGGCTCTAATTTGAATAGAATACGGCATGATTTCACGGTAGTGGGAAGAAATAAATGCGATATAGCAGTAGAGCAGCTTTACCAAATAAATCCATATGCAAAAGTGCATTTGTACAATAAAGGAATTACAGAAGAGAATATTAACGAATTTCTTTCTGGTATTGATATTTTAGTTGAAGAGCTTGATAACTTGGAGATGAAAATAAGATTACGAATTAAAGCAAAAGAACTTGGCATACCGGTTATAATGGCAACTGACAATGGAGATAATGTAATTGTTGATATTGAAAGATATGATTTGGATAAAAACACAGAGATATTCAACGGTGCTGTAGGACATTTGACTCTTAAAGAATTTCAGAAAATCTCTCCACAGGAAATGCCAAGACTTGCAACAAAAATCGCAGGGCCTAAAGTTGTCGTACCGAGAATGCTAATGTCTATTCTTGAAGTTGGAAAAACCTTGTACTCATGGCCGCAGTTAGGGGATGCTGCAACACTCTCCGGTATCGCTATTGCTTATACAGTACGCAGAATCGCGCTTGGAGAGAAAGTAAAGTCAGGAAAGATTGAAATAAACTTGGATGCTATATTTGACCCAGATTATCATGCAGAAGAAGCGATAGATGCGCGTGAAAATATAAGAAAAAATTTTCTAAAAATAATCGGCTTGGATACATAAAATAAATTAATGAATGTTGAGGATATAAAAAAAGTAATAAACATAGCAATATGGGCGCCATCTGGAGACAATTCACAGCCGTGGAGATTTGAGATAAAGGATAATAAACTGTATATATTCAATATACCTGACCGAGACAATCCGATTTTGAACTTCAAGCAAAGTGGGTCATATGTAGCGCATGGAAGTTTAATAGAAAACATATCAATCGCATCACCTCATTTTGGGTATGAAGCTAATACTGAATTTTTTCCAGACAGTTCTGATGGAAATCTTGTGGCTACAATTTCATTTGAAAAAATAAATATAAAGAACAGTCCTTTATATAGCTGTATAAAACAGAGAGTCACAAACAGGAAGCCGTATAAAAACAGTCCGCTTACGCAAGAGCATAAAAAATTACTTTTTGAAGATGGCAATATTTTTTTTGTTGAAGATAGAGAAAAGAAAAGAACAATAGGAAGTGCCGCAAGCACAATGGAGAGAGTTGCGCTTGAGACTCCTGCGCTTCATAAATTATTTTTTGGCGGCATTTTGTGGAGTAGAGAAGAAAACAATAGTGGCAAAGGAGGTCTTTATATAAAGACCCTTGAAGTTCCTCCGCCGATAAGACTTCTTTTCAGGTTATTAAAACATTGGTCTTTTACAAAAATATTTAATAAAATTGGATTTTCAAAGATGGCCTCAAAAGGGAATGCAGAGACTTATGCAAAATGCTCGGCTTTATACATCGTTGCAATAGATAAAGATACAGATAAAGATTTTGTAAATGCAGGAAGAATATCTCAGAGAGTGTGGCTCAATGCGACAAAATTAGGACTCAGTGTACAGCCTGTTACAGGAATACTATTTCTCGCAAGAAGAGCGCTTGCAGGGGATACTTCTATTTTTAAGAATTCGCATATTCCGCTTATAAAAAATGCACACGAACAAATAAAATCTGCTTTTGAAATAAAAGACGGAACAATTGCAATGATGTTCAGGATTGGATATGCTGACGCACCATCTGCGCGCTCACTTAGATTGAGTCCTGATATAACTGTTGTATAAATGTAAATGTTAAATATATTTCGTCTGCCATATGTAATGCATACAAACGAAATATTTTGGCTTAAAGGCATATCATTAAAAGCAATAAAAAATGTGATATTATTAATATATGGACATCCTAAGTAATTTTGATTTACTTTCTGTTGGAATAACTGTTGCCGGAATAGGCATTCTTGGCTTTGTTGTTTATTTTAATAATACGAAGAGTATTACCAACAGAACCTTTCTTTTGTTTGCTGTTATTACAATTATATGGAGCGTGACTAATTATTCATACTATCAGGTCCAGTCGATTGAGCTTGCTTTTTGGCTTATCAGATTCGTTATATTTCTTGGCGTTTGGCATGCTTTCTTATTCTTTCAGCTTGCAAGAGTTTTCCCAAAAGAGAAATTTGAGTTTTCTGACAATTATAAATGGATACTCCTTCCGATTGTCGCAATTACATCAATTATTAATCTCACGCCTCTTGTATTCAAGAGAGCTGTTGAAGTATCTCCGTCAGGCGGTATAGCAGAAATTGAGAATGGGCTCGCAATTGTCTTATTTGGTACTGTAATTATGGCACTTATAATAAGCGGCGTCGTGATTTTAATTAGAAAAACAATAAAAACAACAGGCGTAGAGAAATCGCAATTTGGATTTGTTACTTTAGGCACATTTTTTACTTTTATTTTTATTATTACATTTAATTTTATACTGCCGTCATTTTTTGATAATTCAAGATTTATCCCGCTTGGCGCACTCTTTATATTCCCATTCGTGGCGTTTACTTCTTACGCGATTTTAAGACATAAATTATTTCATATTAAGGTTGCGGCGACTGCAACGCTTGCTTTTGTGCTCTCTATAGTTACATTTTTGGAAGTTATATTCTCGCAAGGGCTTAATCAGATAATATTCAGAAGCAGTATATTTATACTCGTGCTTATCTTCAGCATCTTCCTGCTGAAGAGTGTCAGGAAAGAAGTCATACAAAGAGAGAAGATAGAAGAGCTCGCAAAACAACTTACAAAAGCAAATGTTCGTTTGAAAGAGCTTGATAAACTCAAGTCGGAATTTGTCTCATTTGCAACGCATCAAATTCGTGCGCCTCTGGCCGCAATAAAAGGATATACATCCATGATTATTGAAGGGTCATACGGAGAGATTTCAAAAAAGATGAAAGGAGTGGTTGACAAGATTTATAAGTCAAGCGAGTCGCTTGTACTCGTCGTTGAGGATTACCTTAATATCTCAAGGATTGAGATAGGCAGGATGAAATATGATTTTAAAATTTTAGATTTTGGCAAACTCATTCGTGAGATCGTGCAGGAGCTTACGCCTAATATCAAAAGGGCGGAGCTTAATGTTTCTATAAATATTGACGAGAGCGGGGAGTATAAAGCAAATATTGATGAGGGCAAGATGAGGCAGGTAATAGTGAATTTGATTGATAATGCTATTAAATATACAAAGAAAGGGTCAATAACAATTTCTCTTTCCAAGAGTGGAGATACGGGCAAACTTCTTGCATCGATCTCCGACACAGGTGTTGGTATTTCAAAGGAGATGATGTTAAAGCTTTTCAGCAAATTTATTCGCGCTAAAAATGCAAGTGACGTAAACATTGGTGGTACAGGACTCGGACTCTACATTGCAAAGCAAATGACAGAAGCACATTCCGGCGGTCGCCTCTGGGTAGAGTCAAAAGGGAAAGGAAAAGGTTCAACATTTTTTGTAGAGTTAGATGCAGAGAAATAAATCTGGAGTAATTGACTTTCAAAATAAACAGTTTTTTGGTACTATTTTTAGATGACAAATAAAAGAAAAACTCTACTTTCCGGCGTGAAGCCGACAGGTGCGTCTCATATTGGGAATTATTTCGGAGCGATGAAACAGTTCGTAGATCTCCAAGGAGATTACGGCAGAATACTTATTTTTATTGCCGACTACCATGCGCTCAACAATGTTCAGAATAGAGAGGAGATGAACAATAATATATACGAGATTGCGCTTGATTATCTTGCAATTGGCCTTGACCCTAAAAATGTAACAATCTTCAAACAGTCAGATATACCTCAACATTCAGAGCTTGCTGTGATTTTTAACTCTATTACGACAATGTCATACCTTATGCGTGCGCATGCATACAAAGATGCACAAGCGCGCAGTAAAGAAATCAGTGTTGGCACATTTGATTACCCGATGCTTATGGCGGCAGATATCTTGATGTATGATGCGGATGTTGTGCCTGTCGGGCAGGATCAGAAACAGCATATTGAGATTACACGCGACATCGCGGAAAAGTTCAACAGAATTTTCGGAGAGACATTCAAAATTCCCGAGCCGCTTATTCTAGAAAAAGTCGCGGCAGTTCCCGGAATCGATGGTCAGAAGATGAGTAAAAGCTACAACAATATAATTCCTCTTTTTGCAGAGGATGATGAGATTGACAAGCTCGCAATGTCTATAGTGACTGATTCAAAGGGTGTGGAGGATGTAAAAGATCCGGAATCTGACAATGTTTTTGCTCTACATAAATTATTCAGTAAGGAGCAACTTTCTGATTTGGAGAAGAGATACAAAGAGGGTTCAATCGGGTATAAAGAATCAAAAGAAATACTTGCAGAGAACATCAAAAAGATTATAAAACCGCTTCGCGAAAAGAGAAAGAAATTAGAAAAGGACAGTGAGTATGTACTGGATATTTTAAGAGAAGGTAGGGACAAGATGAGAGCTCGTGCAGAGAAAAAGATGCAGGAAGTTAGAGATAAAATCGGAACAAAACTATATGAGTAGAATTTATATAAAATATTTAAAAATATTGTATTATATAATCAAATGAAAAAACACATCACAAAATTCCTAATTCTAACAATCATTCTAACAGCAGCATTTTCTGTTAATTATCTCTTCGCTGCATGGACAGGACCGACACAAGCTCCACCGGGAGGAAACACCCCGACGCCAATTCATACGGGCTCAACCCCCCAAGTCAAAGAGGGAGGGTTATGGCTGAATTCTCTTGGTGTATCTGGCGGTATACAGATTGGAAATAGTGATGACACTCCTCAAGAAGGAACAATCCGCTGGACTGGCGCTGACTTTCAAGGATACATGGGAGGAGATTGGGTGTCACTAACAGGTGCAGGGCTAGCTTGTACGTCGTTTACATATTCTGCGTGGGGAGAGTGTCAATCGGATAGCACACAGACAAGAGCAGTTCTCACGTCTTCTCCGGCGGGTTGTTTTTGGGTCAATCCTATAACAACACAATCTTGTACACCAATGTCTACACAATGTGAAAATGCTGGAGGAAGCTGGATAGATGCTCAGGGTGTTTGTTATTTCAATGGGACATCATGTCCGTCTGGGTGGAGTAGAAAAGCATATTATAGTTCTACTCAAAAGGTGTCCTGCAATAGAGCGCCTACAGGATGTAATGACTCTTCTTGCACAATGGGGGAACATACAAGAGAAAATAAAGGAATTGAATCATGTAGTCGTCCAAATGGAGGATGGAATTGGGCCACTAATCATTGCGATGTGGAATGGGTAACTTGCTATGCCACCCAAACCGAAATCGGTTGTACCAAAAATTAAATGAAAAAACACATCACAAAATTTCTCATACTAACAATCATTCTAACCGCAGCA
>DCWL01000001.1:10959-14071 GCA_002327585.1 Candidatus Phycocordibacter aenigmaticus | reverse complement strand
ATACCTAGCCAATCAGTGGGCATGGATCATTTTTATAAACTATTCATCTGTTCCAAAAAATCGCGTGAGAGGCAATTTTGAGTTTATTTTGTTCAATGCCGACTCGCCGGAAGTAAAGAATCCAGCATCCTTATTTATCAATTGATGCTTCATATAGCCCCTGCAAAGCCAAACAGGAAAACCGGGAATATTCTTAAATTTCAGGCCTTAAATACTCTACGATATTCTGTATTGGGTAAGATTTTTAATATAGATTATTTATCTCTAAATACCCTTGTTAAATATGATTATCTTGTTTAGACGAGATATTATTACTTTATTTGGATATCCGTGGATGTGATAATATTTGCCAGTTGGAAATTAGTTCTAATATTATTTTTATCTAACGAGGAATAACGTATTACTTGTTCCAACGTGAGCGTACCTGCAAGTAACAGAATCCCCACCAATAGAGCTGTTGGGGCTAACATTGCTGTGATCTGGGGCTTAGGTATCTGCTTAGGTGCAATCTGCCTCTCTGTGCTTAGCACTGCCTGTGGCTGCTCATATCTCTCTACAGGCTCTACGGAAATTTCCGGTTCTTTAATTATGCGAACAGGAATTGGTTTTTCTATTTCTTTAATTTCTTTTATGTTCTCTTCGGCATCCCGCGCCTCATCTTCAGTGTATATTTTGGTAATTTCCGGATTATTAGAACGTTCATCACTGCTGTAATACATTGGCTCTAATTCTATCTTTTTATATTTTATCTTGCCTATGTCGCCATCTTGTTCTTTTTTAAAACTCTTTTTCTGCTCTCGCGCCACCCCTTCATTAATATACCAATTTCTACCAACAAGTCTACAATCCATCTTCTCTGCACGACACATTTGTCCGATATAATCGGTAGTGTATCCTGTAAGTTTTGCTGCTCGTTTAGACGAGATATACTTATTTCCTGCAAATATCAGTTCTTCCATGTTATTTTTATTATACTCTATCTACAAAATACCCTCTAATCAGCGTATGTGGAAAAGTCTAAAAAATCGCCGTTTCTCTGGCGATTTTTTAAAGATGGCTCCTTGATTATTTAAGAATTTCTATAAAAAGCTTTTTTAATATTTCTGGATTTGCAGAACCTTGTGTTGCTTTCATCCCCTGCCCTATTAAGAATTGCAGTGACACTTCTTTTCCATTCTTAAAATCTTCTGCAACTTTTTTATTATCCATAATTATTTTTTCTATAATTTGTTTGAGTTCTTCTTCATCACTTTTTTGGAATAGATTTTTTTCTTCTGCAATCTTATTTGGATCACCTCCGTTTTCATACATCTCACTTAAAATATTTTTTGCCCCGCGGGAAGAGATATCATTCTTATGAATCATTGATATGAGCTTTGCAAAACTTTCTGCAGAAATATTTTTATGAAGTTTATCATCTGAATCAACGTCTGATTTTACGAGTCCTGCAATATCAGAGGTGATGTAGTTGGAAGCTATTTTAATCAATTTTTTATCGTTCTTCAGTTTACTTACAACAAATTCAAAAAGTTCTGATAAGTAACTGTTACGAACCAACATTTCAATATCTTCATCTTTAATTTCAAAATCTCTTTTATAACGTTCTCGCCTCTTCCACGGAAGTTCCGGCATAGATTTTTCTAGGTTCTCAACCGAAAATTCTGGAAGCTCCCTTATTTGAAGTTTAGGTAGATCGGGGTCTGGAAAATATCTGTAGTCAGCAGAACCCTCTTTCATACGCTGCGAGAAGGTTTCCTGTTTGTCTTCATCCCACCCTCTTGTCTCTTGTATTACCTTTTCGCCTTTATCCAGTAATTTCTCCTGTCTATTTATCTCGTACGAAACTGCGCGTTCTACTGCACGAAAGGAATTGAGATTTTTGACTTCCACTTTTGTACCCAAAGATAGATTTTTCTTGTTAAGGTCTGGCCTTTTTCTGATTGAGACATTGGCTTCAACACGCATTTCTCCCTTCTCCATATTTGCATCTCCTGCCTTAAGTGTACGCAGTAAAAGTTGTAATTCTTTTGCAAAAAGGCCTGCTTGAGCACCACTTTCAATAACTGGCTCCGTTACAAGTTCCATAAGAGGTACTCCTGCCCTGTTAAAGTCTATTAAGCTATAATTATCAAAATGGGTTGACTTTGCCGTATCTTCTTCTAAATGTATGCGAGTAATTTCTACTTCTGCCAAATTGCCGCCAGAGACAAGGGGATATTTGTACTGGCTAATCTGATATCCTTTAGGAATATCGGGATAAAAGTAGTTTTTGCGGTCAAATTCCGTAAAATCAGCCAACTTGCCCTCAACCGCAACACCAACCTTAAGGACATGCTTGACAGCTTCTTTGTTTATGACAGGCAAAGTCCCTGGATGTCCCATGCAAATCGGGCATACATTCACATTTGATTTCTTTTCATTAGGGTCATTTTTGGAGTTGCAGAACATTTTTGTTCTTGTTTTAAGCTCTGCATGTATCTCAAGTCCAATTGTCGGCTCATATTTCATATTTTAAATAATTAGTGCTTTTTTAAATATTAACATCTTTTACTTACCGTGGCACTTTTTGAACTTTTTACCGGAGCCGCAGTGGCAGGGATCATTCCTGCCTATCTTTTTGCCTTTCGTGTTCGAGGTCGAACCTTGAACATTTTGGTTTCCGCCGATAAGGCGTGCATTTTTATGCACTTCCTGCACTTTTTGTCTTTCTCTTGCAAATGCCCCCTCGCCAATGTTTTGAAGCAAACGCAGAATATGCTCATCAACAGAGTCTTGCATTTCCCTGAACATTCTTAATCCCTCTTTCTTATATTCAATTAAAGGATCTCTCTGCCCGTAAGCACGAAGATTAACAGAGCTTCTCATATAATCCATCACCTCCAGATGCTCCACCCAGAGCATATCAATCACCTGCAGAATCAAGCGCTTCATAGAAGCATAAAAAACATCCTCACCAAGCGAAGATTTTTTTTCTTCAATAATTCCTTGTGTTTCTTTATCTCCTGTACTTAGAGATTCAAGTTCTTCCCTTACAACATTACTGTCTCCATTAAGAATTCTTCCTCTGCGCTCATAGACAGCAGAGCGATGTTGATTCATTACATCATCATAT
>DCWL01000001.1:10268-10641 GCA_002327585.1 Candidatus Phycocordibacter aenigmaticus | reverse complement strand
ATCATCATATTCAAGAACATGCTTTCGTGCATCAAAGTTAAATCCTTCAATTTTTGTCTGCGCTGACTCAAGTGATTTTGTTATAAGGCGATTTTCAATCGGCTCATCCTCTGCAATACCAAATCGCCCCATCATCCTCTTTATCATATCCGATGCAAAGACCCTCATCAGTGAGTCCTCAAGAGATACGAAAAACTGCGTCTCCCCTTCATCACCCTGTCTGCCTGAGCGTCCTCGGAGCTGATTGTCAATTCTACGAGCTTCATGACGCTCAGTACCCAGAACAAAAAGTCCGCCTATTTTTTTCACCTCTTCGTACTCTTGCGTTGATGCAGGATTTCCTCCAAGTTTAATATCAACACCACGTCCTGCC
>DCWL01000001.1:0-9965 GCA_002327585.1 Candidatus Phycocordibacter aenigmaticus | reverse complement strand
TTAATATCAACACCACGTCCTGCCATATTTGTTGCAATTGTAACCCTGCCCTTCTTCCCAGCTTGGGCTATAACTTCTCCTTCCTGCTCGTGCTTTTTGGCATTTAGAACCTCATGTGGTACACCTTCACGTTTCAAATAGGCACTTAAAAGCTCGTTTTTCTCAATTGAGACGGTGCCAATGAGCACCGGCTGGCCTTTTTCGTGGAGCTCTTTTACAGTTCTTGCAATAGCTTTGAATTTCCCCTGCTCTGTCTGAAATATTAAATCACCATTGTCAATTCTCTTGCTTTCTCTATTTGTCGGAACAGCAGTAGTATGAAGTCCGTAGACACTGTAGAACTCTTCAGAGGAAGTCATGGCAGTTCCCGTCATGCCGCTAAGTTTCTTGTACATTCTGAAATAATTCTGGAATGTTATTGATGCGAATGTCCGTGACTCTTTCTGGACTTCAACCCCTTCCTTTGCCTCAATTGCCTGATGAAGACCCTCTGACCATCTGCGTCCAGGCTGTAGACGCCCCGTAAACTCATCCACTATTACAATTTCACCCTCTTTTACAACATAGTCTTTATCTTTTTCAAAAAGCGCTTTTGCACGAACTGCGGTTTCAAGATGGTGCACGAATTTAATTCCTTTTTCCGTGTAAATGTTTTTAACGCCAAGTATTTTCTCTGCTCTCTCAATTCCATCATCGGTCAGTTGAATCGCACGCATCTTCTCATCAATTGTAAAATCTTTTTCTTTATTCATCTGTCTTGCAATTTCGCTAAACCTTGCATACAGATTTTCTGATTCTGCCGCTGGTGCTGAGATTATAAGGGGAGTGCGAGCTTCATCTATTAATATAGAGTCAATTTCATCAACAATTGCAAAATTATGCTCCCTTTGCCGCAAATCGTTCTGTTCATATTCAATATTGTCACGGAGAAAATCAAAACCAAATTCATTGTTTGTGCCATATGTAATGTCTGCATTGTATGCATCCTTTCTGGAGCATGGTTTCAGAAATTCATGTATAACCTTAAAAGAGCCGAGTTCGTCTCGTTTTTCATCAAGTTCTCTATGCAGAGGGTCATATATAAAAGAAGAATCATGGTTAATAACACCGATGGAAAGCCCTAGAAAATGATAAATCTGCCCCATCCATACGGCATCACGACGAGAGAGATAGTCATTTACAGTGATTACATGAACGCCTCTGCCCAAAAGAGCATTTAAATAAACTGGCAGGGTGGCAACAAGTGTTTTACCTTCTCCCGTTCTCATCTCTGCAATATTTCCCTGATGAAGAATCACGCCACCGAGAAGCTGAACGTCAAAATGTCTCTGTCCGAGCGTACGCTTTGCCGCCTCACGCACGACAGCAAAAGCTTCTGGAAGGATGTCATCAAGCTTTTCTCCCTTTGATATGTGCTCTTTAAACTCTTTTGTCTTTGAAGAAAGTGCTTCATCTGAGAGTGTCGAGATATTATTCTCAAGTGAGTTAATCTTCTCGACTACAGGTTCAATGACACTGAGAGCTTTTTTATTTTCGTCACTAAATATCTTCTTTAATGAAAACATAACAAGTAAAGACTATTTTAACACAAAAACAAAGCCCCGTATACGGAGCTTTGCATTGTTTCAAGAAACAAAAATCTTATTTTTATCGGCGTCGGCGACGCTTGGTTGTTTTCTTAGCCTTTGTCTTTCTCTTGGTTGTTTTCTTAGCCTTTGTCTTTCTCTTGGTTGTTCGCCTTTTTGCTCGTTTCTTTGGAGCTCGTTTCTTTGGAGCTGCCTTCTTTCTTCGCTTCTTTGTTGTTTTCTTAGCAGCTGCTCTCTTTTTTCTTTTTGCCATACTAATTAATCAATTATTAGTAACAAAATTACAACAATTTCCGACCACTGTGATTTTTTCTTCCCAAAAATTTAAAAAGAAAAGTTAAAAATTGCTGTGTATGCTTACTTACATTATCCAATATAAAAAAAATTAAAACAATAAATTTTTTTAAAAAAGTGTGGATAACTTTTTATAAATAAAAATTAAAAATTTCCAACAAAAATAACTTCGGGAATAATTTTAATTTTTGTTTCTTTTTTAATAATATTTATAATTTTTTCAGAAAGATTTTTTATTTCTTTCGCACTTGCACTGCCGTAATTTATAAATACCAACGGCTGGTTTTCATAAAGCCCTACATTGCCCTTTTTTAGCCCTTTCATGCCGAGACCATCAAGAAGCCCTGCAAGATATATTTTATTGCCGCGAGTAACAGGATTTTTGAAAAAAGATCCTGCTGTTCCAAATTTATTCAAATTCGGAAACTTCCCTTTCCTTATGCTCCCTATTGCCTTTCTCACCTCCCCGATAGTTGGGGTAGTATTATTTTTTCTTTTGAAATATTCCTTTACGTCTTTGTAAGAAAGATTTGATTTTCCATTATATGTAAGCTTGAAGCAGACTTTTGTAATAATGTAATTTTTTCCTTCGGGTTTTTTGAAAATACTGTCTCTATAGGCAAACTTGCATTGAGATTTTTTCAGAATAATAATGTTTGAAGTTTTGATGTCAAATACTTCAACCCATTGTATTTTATCTTTCACTTCCATTCCGTACGCACCAATGTTCCCAGATATTGCACCACCAACCGTCCCAGGAATAAAAGAGAGGTTTTCAATTCCATATAGTTTCATATCAATTGCTGACTTTATAAAATCATCCCAACTCTCTCCAGCGCCCACTCTCACAAATGTATTCTCATATAAGATTCCTTTCAGTTCAATTTTAATTACAAGCCCGTCAAACCCAGAATCAGATATTAAAATATTTGAGCCCCCTCCCAAAACAAAAACTACCAGATTGTTTTGCCTGCTAAAATTAATTGCCTTTTTTAAATCCCCAGTGGATTTTACTTTGCAGAAGTAATTCGCTGGACCGCCAACTCTGAAAGTCGTTAGATTTTTAAGCGGAATATTGCGCTTTATATTCATAACAATTGCACTCGCACCGAATTATGGCCGGCGGGAGCGAGCTCCAAAACAAAAGTCTATGTGAGTGCCGCCGCCGGCCGTAGTTTGGAACGAGTATATGTTTTAATAATAATATATTCGCAGAGTGCAGACAAACCAACAAGAACTGTTCTTGTCATTTGTTATCAACAGATGGAAAATTTGACAAAAAATTACAATCTGCTATACTTAACATGTGAGTGCCACTTTTTGAGTGGTTCTGACGAAAGTCTGCGAAAAGCCCGTCTTATGGCGGGCTTTTCGTTTTATGGATTTCTTCCTGCTTTTATCTCCTGGATGAAAAACTCTCCCTGCTCTCGAAATCCCTCATCAAGATCAATCGCCTTTTGTATCTCATTTATTGCCATCTGTCTCTTGTCGAGCTCAAGATACGCCGCACCTAAAAAGATATGGTTTTGGGCACTGTCAGGACCTCTTTCAATGGCAATTTCAAGAGATTTTACAACCTCATCAAATCTACCTATTTTAGCATATGCTTGAATAATTCTATTATCAGCTCTGTCACTATCTGTTATAGGGCCTATTAAATTATTGATTTCTTCAGTTCTTCCCGTATATATTGCACCTACTCTGTAGATAATCTCAGCATTTTTGAAATCAGGTTCCAGATTATATGTCTCTTCAAATGTCTCAAATGCCCTGTCAGGTTCACCTAAATTTAAATACGCGGTCCCGAGTTCGAAGAGAATTGCCTGTTTCCTTGGAGAGAGTTCAACTGCTTTTTTAAGATGTGGAAGCGCTTCCTGGTGGAAATTAAAGCTATTCAAAAGTGATGCGTAGAGAATGCGTATACGTGTGTCCTCTGGTCTTTCTTCAACTAAAGCGCCCATCTCCTTCTTTGCAAGTTCAAAGAATTTTGTCTGAATTTCAATCGGTACACCAGCGTTTTTCAGGCGCAAAGCGGCGGTGACAGATTGCTCTATCACTTCCTGCTTGCCGACAGTTTTATAAGAGAGAGCTTTTTTAAATTTATTTAGATTCACTTCAAGTCCTTCTTCCTGCGGTTTAATCGCCTGTATCAGTGTGCGTGAGGTAAGAATTCCCTTTACATTGAAAAAGTAGATTGATGAGACAACGGCAATAATAATCACAGATATAGCAATCCTTTTGAAACCGTCATTTTTTATATTTATATTTTCATTTCCGTTATTTCCTTTCCGATGGATTGTGGAGTGTGTGTGGATATAGGCGGCAATGGAGAAAAAAAGTATGTAGCTTACGATATTGTCAAACACAAACATATTATGGAAAAAGTATCCCGCCAAAAGCCCGGTGATAATACTTTTCTCCGTTACCGACAGATAAGTTTCCATCCTGCGCCATAGGTAAAAAAGCATTAGGACAGGTATAGAGAAATACCCGATAAATCCCAAAATGCCGCCTACAATAAGCCAGTCAAAGAAAATATTATGAACGCGGTCAAACCACGGCTCTTGATCAAAAAGCGATGGATTATAATATTTATTGAAAACAAAATTAAAATTTTCCTGCCCCCAGCCTAGTATCGGCTTTTCTTTAAAGCCCTGATAAGCCATGTTCCAGATTTTAAATCGCGGTGTTCCGTCCTCTATTGAGATTGAAGAGAGTCGACTCAATACCGAACTTTCTCTTATAAACTGGGTATCTTTTGCGATAAAGAAAATTCCTACAAGTGCCATAACTCCTATTAAAATTCCAATTCCAATTTTCCTGATTCGTCTTCTTTGTTTTTCAAATATTAAAATTAAGATTGCGGATAACAGTACTCCCCCGACAAGTCCAAGAATCGCTCCTCTTGTTGCGGTGAAATATAAAATCATAAACTGGAGGATAATTACTGCGCCATAGAGATATCTCATCCACGCACCGCCACGCCATCTTATAAGAAGGAAAAGCGTTATGAAAATATGGAAAAGCATGTAAATCGCCAGGTATGATGCATTGCCGAAAGTACCGTCAAGACGCACTCCTCCTTGGTTTATCTTGATTTTCCCTGCAAGTTGAAGCACTCCGTAGATACCGATGAAAACACTTACACCGACTGAAATATTGAAAAATTTATCCCAAAGTTTCTCAGTATTAAGAACCGCACCAGCAACAACAAAATATCCGAGAAGATGAATAAGGGTTACAAGTCCTTCCATTCTTTCAAAGTTTGACCAAATACTTTTGAATGGACTGACTCCAAAAAAATCGGCAAATGCTATAATGCCGACAAATGAAAGTACTGATATTAAAAGCCATGAGAATTTAGGACGGTATGCTTTATCTAGCAGAGCAAGTATCGCCCAGCTGCCCAATAGAAGCTCAACTAATATGCGGAAAGTAAAATTCTTGAAGGTAATAAACGGAAAAAACATTTCCCCTGAGATAAAAAGTGCTATGAAGGCAGTGGTAAATATGCCGCCAATTAGGAAATATCTAAGTATTTTTTGAGCATGCATTGCAATACTATATCATATTTTTATAACTATGCACCAGTTTTTAGATAGTGATCAACGATTTTCGCAGCTGTGTATTCCACGCCGTTTAAAGTCCCATATTTTTTAATCAAATCAGCTTTTATTGTTTTAACTGTTTTTTTATATTTATTGCCAAACTCAAGAAGTTCATCTATACGTTGTCCATTGTATATCTTCCCGATACCAAGCTTCTCTATACTTAAATTGTTAAAATATACTTCTGGTTCATCGTTTGAATCATAAGGAAGCGCAATAAGAGGTGTTTCAGTATTAAATGAAAGCCATGCAGAACCCCAGCCCACTCTTGCAAAATGCATTAATATATTTTTATGTGAAATAACATCTATTGGTGCACGCTTAGAAAAAGGCATAAAACCGGTCTTGTGTGTATACACACTGAGATGCATTTTGTGCATCTCATTAAATATCTGATTCATTCCATATATACCTGTTATGGTGCAATACACGCCTCTTTTTATGAACCGGAAGAAAGGATTTCTAAGTTTCTGGTTAGTATTTGGAGGAGTTAATATTTCAGATTTATGACCTGGAGATTTATTCTCCATACAAGAAAATGTCGCCGGTTCTGCTATAAAGCGCAGAGTTTGGTTTTTTTCAATTCCAGAATAATATTTTACTCCTTCATCAAGTAGATTGTTGTCAACTTTTACAGCATCAGCATCTTTTGAATTCTTAAGTATGTCTGAATAATATGCAAAGGAAGTGTAATAAGACGGCTTTATTTTAAAATCAATTATTGGACACCTATTAATCTCCATTTCTATCTGATTTCTATCAACTGAGATTTTCTTACCTTTAAAATTTTGTGCGGTTAGATCATTATTAAAATATTCTTGAATTTTATCTTCAGTGTCCTTATTATTTTCCAGAAAAAATTTAAGCCAATTATTATAATTATGGCCGTCATAAAAAATTGATGATAGAAAATTACCGAGGTTTTTGTCTAGCAAAATTTCGTCAGGATATTTTTTTATTATCTTACTAAAATTATGTCTTATTATATACCTTTGTCTTTCCTCATACACCCACGGTACTATAATCCCCAAGCGCTTTATCCCCTTCTTCTCAAATATATCGTTTACAGCTATAGCAAGTTCTATAGTTCGCAGATATGGACTGTTGCCATGCGGAAAATTTAAAATTATATATTTTTTAGATTTCATTTTTCTTTTTCAATTCTCTAAGCATATATTCTGCTTTTATGAAATCAAGAGGGCCGTCAATATCTATTGAGCGTTCTTTTGGAACAGTGTAGCCTACAATATTACCACGTACAATATTTTCACCGACTTTCTGATTTTTTTCCATAATTTTATCGTGCTTTATCACATATACTGCACTACTTCTCTGATAAACTTTCTGTAAATCTTGACGTCTAGTAGTTGTTTCTTCTACAAAGTATGGCAAAACTTTGTCCCCTTCTAGCTTTTTTGCTGATATAGGATGCGTACCTTTCCACTGACAGATACTTACTGCACTATCAGCATTTGTATCAATTAATTTTTGAATTGTCCCATCAATATCCTCTTCTGTCCTAAAAGGAGATGTCGGCTGAAGTATAACAACATAATCAAATGTAATTCCAAGCTTATCTTCCATAAAAGAAACCGCGTGCTGTATTACGGGAAGATGTGGTGTATTATCTTGTGATAATTCTTTTGGCCGCATAAAAGGTACATCAGCGCCATATTTTTTTGAAACGTCAGCAATTTCTTTATCGTCTGTTGAGACAATCAAATTAGTGATTAAATCGCTTTTTTTTGCAGATTCAATAGTGTAAGAAATCAAAGGTCTGCCACCAAGTTTTTTAATATTTTTACGCGGAATCTCTTTGGAACCCCCACGTGCTGTTATAACAGCAAGTATTTTTTGTTTCTTCATATTATCTATTCTGCAAAACTTTTTTGCACATACAAGTTAACTGTCGCTAAAGTCTTTGCAATATTTTTGCTTGTGTTCTTTGCATAATACAGGTCAGACGATTTGTAATTACCTTTCAGTAACTGTTTTTCAACGGCTTTTTTTATTTTGTTTTTATCATTAAATACATCAATTACATTTTTCTCCCGCAGGCGATTGTTTTGCCGTGTACCGATGTTTACAACAGGCACTCCAAGATAAGAGCATTCTTTTATGCCAGCAGAAGAGTTACCGATAAGGCAATTAGCGTTTTTTAAAAGGATTATAAACTGTTTGGGCGGAAGATATCTCATAAACCGTATCTTATGTTTTGGAGTTCTGTCATTGAATCTCCGTATTTCGTGTGAAATATCCTCTGCCCCAAGATCAGCATTCGGCCAGAACCATAATATCTGAATATTCATTTCGTGAATTGTATTAAGGAGCTCTCTTGTGGATTTCCTGAGCATATTTATATCCGTGCTTACAGGATGATGCATAACAATAAGAAATTTACTCTTTAGATCAACCGGCGCACCACTTCCAGTACGCTTAATATTAAAATTATTTTTTCCTCTTGATACATTGTGGAGCATTTCTATATCAGGACTTCCAAAATTGAAAACATATTTTTTGTTTTCTCCCATTTTAAGAATTCTTTTTTTAGATTCCTCATTTGTCGGAAAGTGAATGTGAGAGAGTTTGGTGATAGAATGCCGTACAGCTTCATCAAGAGTTCCGGAGACGTCACCTCCCTCAATATGAGCTATTGAGATATTCATATATGCCGCTGCAGTTGCAGCAGAAAGAACTTCAAATCTGTCCCCGCGCACAACGACAATGTCTGGTTTTATGTTATTAAAAATATTCGCGAATTCAACAATCCCAAGACCTGCTGTTTTCGCTTTTACTGCCTCGCTGTCTCCTTCAAGATTAAAATATACTTCATATAGATTTTTAAATCCGTCATCTTCAAGCATATTCTTTACATGAGCATATTTTGCGGAATATTTGGAAAGAAGTGCCGTACCCCCGATAACAATATGCAAATCTACATCTTTTCTTTTTTTCAATTCCTCAAGCACGAGCAAATTACGGCTGTAATGAATAAAGCTTGTAATCACAAAACAAATTTTTCTTTTTTTAATTTTTCTCACACTTTTCATAAAATAATATATACAATACTATACTATATTTAAAATAAGACCCTCATAACGCTACACGCTAAAAGGGTCATCTTTTATTCTTCCCAATTGAATCTCGGCTTGCTTCCATTATTGTCCCCAAATCTCCCGCGAAAATAATCCATAAGCAATACCTCTTTGTGTGTTAATTCTCTTTTTTCAGTTCCTACTATATCAATATAGCTAGGTATTTTCATTGTTTCTACAAAAGCGTCTTTATCTTTCTTTGTTTCTTCCAAATTAGAGAAACCAACAAGTTCACACAAGAGTTCAGGTCCAATTGACACAGGTCCATCTTTTGTTTCGTCTGCACTCAGAACACTGAAGTGTCTTTCAATAAATTCAGCACCTTCCGCAATAGCAATCTTTGATGCTTTTATCCCATCTTTTTCTACATTAGTGTGGTCAGAAAATCCGACATGGTCTGCAAACTGCTTTAACCAATTCATTCTTGCTATGTTGCATAGACTTAAAGGATTTGGATATATTGAAACACAATGAAGTAGTGTCAGTTTATTTCCTTTTCCTTTAATAATTTCAGATGCTGTTTTTATTTCCTCATCAGTGGCACCACCAGTTGATAAAATTATATGATCAAATACATCACATAATTCTTTCAAAAAAGGCAAGCTAATTATATCGGGACTTGCGACCTTTACTATACTTTCTGGCCACTTTAGTTTTGTCGCAAGCTCAATCCCACGTCGCGAAAAGATAGTCGTAAGAGGAATAACATTATTCCTTACACATTCATCGATAAACCACCTATGGTCATCTTCAGTCAGATCAAGCTTCTTTAATCTTTTGACTTCCGCATCATATGGTCTTTTTATTGCCTTTACAATATTATTCCCGTCAACAAAACCATTTTCAAATCTTTTCCTGTATGTTATGTCACCTGAGAATATAACCTGACTTTTTACATATGTTGCACCTGCTTCTGCGGCAGCCTTTATCATCTTTCTCAAAATATCTCTACTACCATTATGATTCTGGCAAGTTTCTGCTATTATTTTTATATTCATTTTTTCTCCTTTTTTAAGGTACAAAATAAAAGAACAGTCTCACTCCAATATAACCCTAATGTATAAGGCTTGGTGTCATTGACTTTGATTGATTTTATTGTCTGATGTTTATCTTTTTATACCCGTTGCCTCTGCGATTAAATGAACTCCTTTGTCATACGGTTGTCTATTTATTGAGAAAAATTTTACATTATTAAAATATTTTTTTAATATAAATTTTAAACTTGTGACACTAAAGAAATTTTTATGATCTGGCGCGTTCCATCTTGTTCTGTTTTCTTTTTTATAAAATTCATCAGGATAACGATTTGGAACAGCTATAAGAAAATTTCCATTTGGATTCATCATGCGAATCATTGAAAGAATTGCCTTTTCAAAATCATC
>DCWL01000004.1 GCA_002327585.1 Candidatus Phycocordibacter aenigmaticus | reverse complement strand
TGTTACTGCTCTGTCTGTGTATGGTTCCCAATATGTTCAAGGAACTATTCAGGTTGGAAACAGCGGCGCTGATCCACAAGCTGGTGAAATCCGCTGGACTGGAGTTGACTTGGAAGTATATGACGGAAGCGCATGGGTTTCTCTGACAAGTGAAGAAGCGGCTCCGGCAGTACCAGCAGTAGACCCTAATTATACTGACTGTATTAATGCGGGAGGGAGCTGGGTGGATGCTCAGAGTGTTTGCTATTTCCCTAACACAAGCTGTCCGTCTGGGTGGACACAAAAAGGAAATTATAGCAGTACAATAGGAAAAAGTGGCGGCAATAAAAGTGCACATAAATGGTGCAATTCCTCTCCCCAATTAAATCGAGATACCAATTATTGTTCCACGGGACAACATTTTAGAAGCAATGTAGCGACCGAGAGTTGCAGGTATAGAGTTAGTTTACCAAGTAAAAATTCTTGTGGATGGGCCAGCCTCGGCGCCACTAAAACAGAAATCGGCTGCGAAAAAAATAACTGAATTATAGAATCATCAGAAGATCTCCGCTTAAAATGGAGATTTTTGGTATAATAACTCAATGCATAGAAAGATTGACCGTCCAATTTTAATAACAGTTATTATTTTAATAGTTGCCAGGTTTTTTATATCTACTGTAAACGACGTTGATGCTTCTGTTATTAATGAACTACGGGACAGAATTGCAGACAGAAATACGAAAATCCAAGAGCTTGAAAAGGAGATTGTAAAGTATCAGGATGACTTGGAAGAGGTCGGCAAAGAAAAGCAGACGCTCACAAGCGAGTTAAAGACACTTGATATCTCACGGCAAAAAATTGGGACTGATATTCGCCTGACACAAAGTAGAATAAATTCAACAGGTCTTCAGATACAGGAACTGTCTTTGAATATTGGTGACAAGGAAGGAAAAATTGAGAAAAATACAGAAACAATAGCGAGAACTATTCGCGCAATAAATGAAATAGAATCTGATTCACTGATAGAGATAATTCTTTCAAATAATAACCTTTCAGAGTTTCTTGACCAGATAGAGACGCTTCAGCAGTTTCAATCTAATATGAGAGATGATGTAAAGCGTCTGACTTTTCTTAAAGACGATCTTGAAGAGAAAAAAGGCAAGTCAGAGAAGAAAAAAAGAGAGCTTGCGAATTTCAAAAGTGACTTGTCTGACCAGAAGTATGTACTTGATATAAACAGAAATGAGAAGAATACTCTTCTTAAAGTCACGAAAAATAAAGAGTCAAATTATGAAAAGCTTCTGAATGAAAAGATTGAGGCGAGAGAGGCCTTTGAGCGTGAACTCTCGGATCTTGAGTCGCAATTAATAATTGAAATTGACCCGAATAAAATCCCTCCGGCAGGGAAGGGGGTTTTAGCTTGGCCACTTGATAAAATAAAAGTTACACAATACTTCGGAAATACAAGATTTGCCCAATCAGGAGGGTATAAAGGAAAAGGACACAATGGAGTGGATTTTCGCGCGTCCTCTGGTACGAAAGTAAAAACGGCACTCACAGGAATAGTGAAAGCGGTAGGGAACACAGACAAAGTACGCGGATGCTATTCATACGGAAAATATGTACTGGTAAAGCACAACAACGGCCTCTCGACCCTTTATGCGCATTTAAGTTTTATAAAAGTAAATAAAGGCGACACAGTTATAACAGGTGACACAGTCGGCTATTCTGGTAACACAGGTTACTCAACGGGCCCGCATCTTCATTTTGCTGTTTATGCAAGCCAGGGAGTTCGGATTGTCAGATACGGAGATTATGTAAAGGGCAAAACAAACTGCGGGAATGCTTACATTCCTGTAGCGCCTTTGAATGCATACCTGAACCCTCTTGATTATTTATAGGGAAAATGATAAAAATGTCTTAGATTGCAGATATTTATGACCTATATAAGGAGACGGAAAAATGATGTATGTAAACGAAGCAAAGAAAAAATTAACAGGTGAGAGGGTTAGTGTAGAAAATGAAGGTACAAAAACAATAGTTCGGAATACAGAGGTTATGAGTGTTTCTGAGGCAATAGAAAATGACCCTGGGATAAAAAAGGAAATGAGGATGGGGATTTTATATATAATTAAAGGCGAAGTAGAGAGTTCTGAAATCCCAGATGCACAAACGTTTAAAAATATTACAGAGAAACCTGAAATACAGATATTTGTGTATCCAGAAACAAAAATTGAAATTGTTGATCAGGGATGCCCATCATTTTAGTTAGTTGTAACAAAACTCGTTGTAATTTTTTACAGCAACGAGTTTTTATTTTTAGGGAAGTGGTAGTTAGGGTAGATGGTTTATATACGTGTCGTCAAAGATATATTGTACGACATATATAAATTAAATCACCATACCACTACCCTGCCAAAATAGATCTTGGAGAGGAAATTTTAAAAATATTAAAAACAACAAAACTACCGAAAGAATATAAAAACTTTCGGTAGTTTTGTAATTAAAAAATTATTTCTTGGTGATGTGATTCTTTACTCCCCAGCATTTGGACGATGCCAGCCACGGACTAGTCCCCTCTTTTTCGAAGAGATATGTCGCATACTGTACATTGCCCTCAAGCGTATATAAATTGATGCCAAGCCAAGCGGCCGTCTTGCCATGGTAACGCTCATTTATCTGCATCACCCCAACGTCAGCACGATTAATCTCGCCTCTTATTATATCGCCATCTTTCTTAAAATGCCGAAATCTCGATTCACATTTGGCAACTTCTGCCATCACCGGATAATTTTCAAAGTGCTCTCGCACATATTCCTCAACAGTTGGAGATTCCTTAAATCTCACATCCTCTATTTGAGACGCTGCGCTTCCCTTTCCTTCCATCACCGTCACTTCAACCAAAGGAGTTGCTGAAGTTGAACTAAGAAACGCTATGATTAATGCTACTATAACGATAAGCCGTTTTGTTATACTATTAAATAAAAAAAGACGGCCAGAGCCGACTTTTTAAAAGTATAACATATCGTCAAGATTTGTCAATTCTCATCAAGATAATGCTTAAAATAAACAATGTTGTGGATATTCCCGCAGAGATAAAGCAGTAAAAGCAGAGTGCTTCTAATATAAATATCTGCACGTAAATAAACCATACGGACATCAGAAAGCCAATGCCTGATATGACAAGTAGTAAAAGCAAATATTTTCTGTGCCCTGTTTTTATAAAAAGAAAAATTATAGCGAAAACAAGCGCATAAAATGCCACGCCAAGCACAGCAACAGGAATATCGAGTATCGTTGAATAAGCGCTTGTCGTTACCGCACTGCATTCTTCTAAAATAGAGCAGTTTATCGCAGAATGCGAGTGATGTTTTATCGTAAGATAAATTGAATTTGCAAATCCCACGGCACTCAATGCAAGTAAGGTGTTTATCATTTTATTTACTTATCGAGATAAAAACATTTATTAAAGAAAGTGTCGTACTTATAGCACCACTTATAAGCGCTATTAGAGTTGCCTTATTGTTATACCATTTTTTTTCTTTCATTTTTTTTATTTTAACTCTTTCTTCTGATTTAGAAAAGCCAAAGCGCCGTGTAGTCCACCAAACTCTCCAAGCTCCGCCTTTTTGATTTCAGGAAGTTCGGGGAAAACTGAATTAATATCATTCAGATATTTTTTAACTGTTTCCACAGAAATTGCGGGATCCCCTACTATCATGGGACCGCCGAGAATCACAACATCGGGCGACCAGTGCAGTATTGTATTGTTAAGCCCATATGCAAGAGTATGTGCAAGCCCGTTCCACACTTTAGAATCAGTTACTTCATACGGTTTTTTATCCATACGCTTTTCAAGCGCAGCGCCTGAAACAAAATCTTCTAAACTTTTATTATTCTCGATATCTATAATTTGATGCCCTGGCTCAAAACCAAATCTATTTTTGTCAATTTTGCCATTTATAAATCGAGTACCACCAACGCCTGTGCTTACAGTAATATATACCCCTATCTCTCTCCCCTTGCCTGCACCTACATGCATTTCGCCGAGGCCGACTATCGCAGTGTCGTTTTCAATAAAAACCGGCGCTTCAAGAGCTTTTTCAAGTTCTTGCTTAATCGGTCTGCGCGACCAATCAGGTAAATTTTGAGGATTTGCAAATTCTGTCTTTTCTTTATTAAACGGACCCTTCATTCCCCCTCCAGCCACTTGAATCTTCTCACCACCTGAAAGCTCATCTGCGGTCTTTTTAAAAATTTCTATCGCCTCTTCAAATTTCTTTGGTGTGGGAACAACTTTTGGTTCACCGAAAGTTTTGCCATCTTTAGAGACGGCGAGCCTCATCTTTGTTCCTCCAATGTCGAATAGTAAATAAATCATAAATTAAGAATGAATATAGTATATCGTAATTTTTATAAATATAAAAAGCCCTATCCTTTTCAAATAGATAGAGCTTGAAATGACTTGTAAAAAATTAATCAACGAATCTCTAACTTCATACTTCTTCTTTCTTACTTTTTTTGTCTCCCGTAGACAAAGAAGTCAAGAGCCCAATATTATTTAATAAGTTTCTTAAACTCCTCTATCATAGGTACCTGCTCTGCTTCAAGTCCATAGAGTTCAGCGATATTAAGCGCTGTCCAGTCAGCAAGTACGAGTGATGCAAATACTTTGTGATATTTATCTTTGCCTTCTATATCAATCATATCAACCGGCAGTCCCCTATCTTTGTATAAATTCTTTAGAACTTCCATCCTTTTTAGTATTCTTGGATTATCCTTTTCATCACGCAGAATCAAAAAGTGAAAATTTTGAGATAATTTTTTTGTAGAATCTTTTACATCAAACCCCTGTATTTCATTATGGTTTAGTTCCGAGAATATATTGTAAAACGCAGGAATTTTTCCTGTTTCATTGAATTTAATCTTCCAATTATACGCCAGAGACATATTTTGCGCAGAAGAGTAAATTACTGGAATTTTCCCTTTCAGTTTTTCTGCAAGCTCTTCTCCTTTGTCCTGATATGAAGAAGGGTCAAGTGTATTTGCAAGTACGCTAAGCTCTTTCAACATACCCTCCTCCCCCATTATCTTAAACAAAGCTTTAATAGAGTATCCGAGAGCACTTCTGGGTTGAATGCCAGTGATGGGTATTTGTATGTAAGGAAGAGAATGTTTCTTAGCTAATTCTATGAGGTTGCCTCCGGTGGATATTATAGCCATCGATAAATTGTTCTCAATCCCCTTTTCAAGGGTGTTAATTATTTCTTCTGTATTTCCCGAGTAAGAACTTAAAATTACTAAACTGTCTGAAACATCAGGTAATCCATAATCCTTGTGAATTGTAAGATCCAGATCAGGTCTCCAGATTTTAAGTAACCCTGCCGCCAAGTGTGAACCACCCATACCGGCAACTATAAATTTATCTTTCTTTCCCAGCTTGCTTTTGTTTTCAATTACCGGCTCGTACTCAAACTGCTTATTAAAGTTTTTTATAGCATCAATTGTCATATTTTTAACCAAGGAATAGGATGTTCCCTGAATTCATCTAATAATTTTTTATCATACAATAGTCGCGCAACTGTTTCAGCATGAGAGAGCGCGCCGGTAAGCGCATTATGTGGCTTCGGTTCATCAGGAATTCCTACATAGTTGAGTACCGCATCTAAATTAAGAGCCGAGTGATGATTTTTTATAGGTGGTGCAATATCTCTTTTTGTCATATGCATATATGCAAGAGTGTGAACATCAATTACTCTGTGGGCAAACGGCCAATCCAGATGTCCCCTGCGTGCTGCGGCCTGAAGAAAATCTCTGTCAAATGAAACATTCTGCCCCGCCATCGTATAGTTCTCAATATCTTTTGCCCACGCAATGAAGGCTTGGATTATTTCTGTTTCTGGTTTTTTTATCGGATCGGTAATCTCTTTTTTTGTAAATCCGTTTATCTCAAGTGCTTTTTCATCAATATGCGCCCCGTTCCAGATTTTACATTCGTCATAAAACTGATTTGTTGGGTTACTGAAATCAAGCGCGCCAATGCTTACAATCGAATGCTTGTTATAGTCAACACCTGATGCTTCTATGTCTACTACAATCATAATTATCTATATTATACCGCAATTTTAACATATTAAATACTTATTTAAGTCCTTTGCAGTTTGCCGCGGGAGTGTAGCCGGCTTTGCGTGCTTCCTCTGCCGAGTCAAACCAGATTTTGTTTTTCTCCAATATTCGCTTTCCTCCCGAGCACCATGGGAAGTGGTATTTGGAGCCGTTTTTGGACGCAATGAGAAGGCCACTCTCTGCAGACGGCACTACGGTGCCACCTGTGGAATCCTCTGCGCTTAGCACACTTGTTGAGAGATATTCTGGATATTCAATTTGCACGGTCTTTCTCTCCTGTTCAATCAAAGACAATCTGCCCAGACCAAAACCTGCAAATCCGACAAATATTATGACAGCGACTATATAAAGATCACCGTGGGTCAATTCCTTGAGCTTTTCCTTGCCTTTATGGAATAATTCTGATATATTCATACTCATATTATAAACGATTATGGCACATAAAAAAGCAGGAGGTTCATCTAAAAACTTACGTGACTCACAGCCAAAGTATTTGGGCACGAAACTATACGCCGGCGAAACAGTAAAAACCGGTTCTGTTATTGTGCGCCAGAGAGGAACAAAGATAATGGCGGGCAAAAATGTGGGCATTGGAAGAGATCATACTCTCTTTGCTCTCAAAGAAGGCAAAGTAAACTTTCGCAATAAAAGAAAGCTCCACTTTGACGGAAAAAAAATCATCAAAAAAGTTGTTGACGTAATCTAAACAGATTTGTTTATTATCAATTTGAAAGTTGCTTTTGTGTCTCCGACTTTTGCTGTTATATCAAACTCCCCCACTTCTTTTATAGGATGTTCAAGCTCTACGAACTCTGGTTTCAGATCAATATGATCCTGCCTTTTCAATTCCTCTACAATCTCCTCTTTGTGAATCCCTTTAAAAAGATGCCCCTTTTCATTTGCTTTTCCTTCAATTTCAACTCGCGCACCATTAAGAGTTTTTAGATTCTTAACGAGAAGGTCATGCTGTATATTATATTCTTCCTTCTGCTGATGTTTTAGAATTTCAATATTTTTTATTTTCTTTGGCGTTGCAAATTCCGCTAGTTTGTTCGGTATTAAAAAATTCATAGCATATCCGTCCGATACATTCTTAACTTCGTTTTTATGCCCAACTTTTACAACATCTTTTAATAATATAACTTTCATAAGTTTCTATTCTAGCAATATCTCCACTGCTTTATCAAACTGGGGATCAATCCCTGCTTCAAAATCCTCTGGTGTCAGCTCAACTTCTACATCAGGCGTAACGCCACCGTCTGAGATTGACTTGCCGTTTGGCGTGAGCCAGCGCGCAACTGTAACTTTAAGAGATGTGTCTGGAGTGATTTTGACAAGTTCCTGCACTGAACCTTTGCCAAATGTCTTATCTCCCACGATAGTTGCCTTGCCATGCTGAGATAAAGCGCCGGCAAGGATCTCTGACGCAGAAGCAGACCCCTGATTTACAAGGATCGTCATCTTGAGATTATTATTGAAAATATTATATCCTTTGCTTCTGTGTATTCGCGGTTTGTTGTTGCCACCAAAGTCCTCCGTCACAATCACTTTGCCCGCCGGAAGATACCAGCTTGCCATATCAATTGCCGCCTCAAGAAATCCCCCCGGATTGCCACGCAGATCAAGAATCATTTTATCAGTATTAGTTTCAATAAATTCACGAAGAGCTTCCCTGAAAAGATTTGGTGAGATAGCGGAGAAATTAAAAAGCCGAATTACAAATATACCATTGTCTGTAAGTTCAGTTTCAGTAGTAGGAATTTGAATCACATCACGTACAACTAAAATCTCCAGAAGCTCGCTCTCGCCTTCGCGAAATATCGTAAGATTGATTGCAGTTCCGCCTGGTCCTCTGATAAGCTTTACCGCTCTGTCTATCGTCATTCCGTCAGTTGGCGTATCGTCAATTTTTACAATCTTGTCACCTGTTTTGATACCGGCACGCTCGGCAGGATTGCCTTTAAGAGGAGCAATGACTGTCAGAATATTATCTCTTATTCCAATTTCCATTCCAACGCCTTCAAAGTTTCCGCTTATGTCGTCTTCAAAAATCTCCGCATCCTCCGGTGGCAGAAATACCGTATATGGGTCACCTAGAGAGCCAGCAAGGCCCGCTATTGTGCCATAGAGTTTCTCCTCGTCTGTTACGGGATTAGTAGTGGTCGCGGGTACAAACTTCTCATTGATTACATTCCATGATTTCCAGAGCGGAGAAAAATCAATAACAGCGGGCATTAAAGTGCCGTTTGAAAGTGAAATTGCTACTGTGTTTACCTGCTCTTCTTTTTCAGAGCCGACAAAAAGTCCGAAAAAAAACGCTGCCACCACCAGCAGTACAATTACGATTATTGAAAAAATCGGAGATGTAGATAAGTTCCGTGAAAAAATATTCATTATTCGTCCATTATTACAAAAATTTAGTATACGGTCAAATAAAAAAAATAGATGTGTAAAATTCGCTTGTTGTGAAATCACTCAGTAGTATAATAAATACATGTTGACAAAATACACGCACAGAAATGTTACATGGATTGATTTGGAATCCCCAACTAAGGAAGAAGTGCACAAGACAATGGAGGAATACTCAATCCACCCTTCTATCGCCGAAGAGCTTCTAATGCCCACTTTGAAGCCGCGAGTGGACCTGCATGAGAATTTTATTTATCTTATACTGCATTTCCCCGCTTTCAGACACACTCATAATTATCAGCAGAATCAGGAGGTGGATTTTATAATCGGCAAAGATTTCATTATTACAACACGCTACGACACTATTGACCCTCTACATAAATTCTCAAAGTTGTTTGAAGTTGATTCAATTCTTGATAAAAGCAATATCGGCACACATGCAGGATTTGTGTTTTTCTTTATGCTCAAAAAACTCTACAAGGCTCTTGAACATGAGCTTGAATACATTAATGACGCGCTTGAGACGATAGAAGAAGACATTTTTAAAGGCTACGAAAAAGAGATGGTTATCTCGCTTTCAATCGTGAGCCGTGATTTACTTAATTTCAGGCAGGCGCTCCGGCTTCACAAGGAAATCCTTGAATCATTTGAGGAAGCTGGAACAAAATTTTTCGGCAAAGATTTTGTGAGTCAAATCAGATCAATTATAGGAGAGTATTACAGAATAAGTAACATTGTTCGTGCGCATACGGATTCACTCGACGAGCTTCGTGCAACAAACAATTCCCTCGTTTCCACAAAACAAAATGAGGTTATGAAAGTACTTACGATAATGGCATTTATCACCTTCCCTCTCTCTGTTATTGCGTCCATATTTGGAATGAATACCCATTTTTTGCCGATAGTCGGATCTCCAAATGACTTTTGGGTAATTATGGGTATAATGCTTACATTCACTGTCTTCATTTTTATTTTATTCAAGTATAAAAAATGGCTCTAAAATTTTACAATACGCTCACAAACCAAAAGGAAGAATTCAGGCCGCGCAGAGAAAGCGCGGTCACTATGTATAATTGCGGTCCCACTGTTTATGATTTCGCGCATATAGGCAATCTTCGTTCATACATATTTGCAGATATAATTAAGAAGGTTCTGAAATACAATGGGTACAAAGTAAGACAGGTGATAAATATTACTGATGTCGGACACCTCACATCTGATGCTGACGAGGGGGAAGATAAAGTTGAAAGCGGAGCAAAGCGCGAAGGAGTAAAAGTAAAGGATATCGTAAAACGGTACACGAACGCTTTTATGGATGATATGAAGAAGCTGAATATTAATACTAATGAGATTGTCTTTCCTAAAGCAACAGAGCATATTGAGGAGCAGATTGTATTTATAAAAACTCTTGAAGAAAAAGGATACACGTATCAAACTAATGACGGAATATATTTTGATACATCGCTGAGAAGCGATTACGGCAGGCTCGGCAGTATAGATATCAAAGGACTCAAACAGGGTGCGCGGATAAAAAAAGGAGAGAAGAAACATCCGACAGATTTCGCACTTTGGAAATTCTCAAAAAAGAATGAAAATAGGCAGCAGGAGTGGGGCTCGCCTTGGGGTGTTGGATTCCCTGGCTGGCATATTGAATGCTCGGCTATGTCTATGAAACACCTCGGAAAGCAGATTGATATACATACTGGCGGAGTGGACCATATTCCAATTCATCACAATAATGAGATTGCACAAACTGAGAGCGTAACAGGAAAGCCGTTCGCAAATTACTGGATGCACAACGAACATATCACGATCGAGGGGCAGAAAATTTCCAAATCTCTCGGCAATACAGTATATTTACAGAATATCATTGACCGCGGCTTCTCACCGCTTTCCCTGCGATATTGGTATATGAGCGCGCATTACAGGACACAGGCAAACTTCACATGGGACGCACTTGAAGGCGCCCAGACTGCGCTTTTCAAGCTCCATAAGCATTTTGTGGAGGAATATGGAAAGAAAGACGGTGATATAAATGACAAATACAAAGAGAGTTTTGAGGCATTAATAAATGATGACTTGGATATTCCAAAAGTAATCGCTCTTGTCTGGGATTTTGTAAAAGATAAAGATATACCCAAAGAAAATAAGCGCTCTGTCTTACTTTCCTTTGACAAAATACTAGGACTTGGACTTGATCATTCGAATGAAAAACTAGTTGGATTGCTCTCTGGAAAAGGAAAAAAACTCAAAGTTGGAGAACTCCCTAAAGAAGTCAAAAAACTTGTGGGCGAGAGAGAAGAGGCACGAAAAGCAGAGGACTTTGAAAAAGCAGACTCAATTCGCAATGAGCTGAAGGAAAAAGGCTACGAAATTGAAGATGCGGATGAGGGTCCGAACGTAACAAAGGTTTAAATATTTATCAACAAGTTAGACACAGTTTCTCCAAAAATCCTGTCGCAAGCGGGATTTTTTTATTTATGATAGAATATGTTAATGGCAGAGAGAAAAAAATCTCAAAAATCAAACCTCCGTATACCTCCTCAAAATATTGAGTCCGAAAAAGCACTCTTAGGCTCTATTATGCTAAAGCCGGAGATTTTAAATGAAATTGTTACAATCGTCTCTCACGATTCTTTCTATGCTGAAAAACATCGCATCATCTACAAGACAATGCTGGAGCTCTTTGGAAAAAACGAACCAATTGATCTTCTTTCAATGTCATCAAAGCTCAAAGAAAAAAATATGCTTGAGAAAATTGGAGGAAGAAGTTACTTGGCGGAGCTTGTGAATATTGTGCCCTCAGCCGGCAATGCAAAACACTATGCAGATATTGTGCAGAAGAAAGGGACGATGAGAAATCTTATAGAAGCAGCGGATTTCATTTCAGAACTCGGATATGACGAGGCACAGGAGCTTGAGGAAATGCTCGACAGAGCAGAGAAAAAGATTTACGAAGTCACGGAATCTCCAACTCTCCACAAGTTTGTAGAACTCAAGGAAACACTCGGCGAAGCGTGGGATCGCCTTGACCATCTTCATAAATCAAAAGACAAACTTCGCGGTATAAGGACTGGATTCAGGGAGCTTGATGATATGCTTGCTGGATTTCAGAAATCAGACCTTATAATCCTAGCAGCACGACCTTCAATGGGAAAGACGGCCCTTGCGCTTGACATTGCGCGACAGACAGCGATAAAGCACAACACGCCTGTCGGTATCTTCTCTCTTGAGATGAGTTCACAGCAACTGGTTGATAGAATGCTTGCCGCAGAATCACGAGTGAATGCATGGAGACTCCGTACGGGCAAATTAAACACTGATACGGAATTTGATCAGATAAGACATGCGCTGGACAGCCTTGCAAAAGCACCAATCTTTATAGATGATCAGCCAGCAAATAATATTCTCAAGATGCGTTCAGTTGCACGGCGGCTTAAAAGCGAACGAGGAGTCGGCCTTATTATCGTTGACTATCTTCAGCTTATGGTACCCGCTTTAAACAAAAATTATGATTCGCTTGTTCATCAGGTTACTGAAATCTCACGTTCTCTCAAGACAATGGCAAGAGAGCTCGATGTACCGGTGCTTGCACTCTCACAGCTCTCACGAGCAGTGGAGCAGAGACGTGGCAAACCGCGCCTGTATGATCTTCGTGACAGCGGAAGTTTGGAACAGGATGCAGACGTTGTGATGTTTATCCACCGCGACGACAGATATAATGAAGATTCAAGTAAGCCCAACATTGCCGAGATTCTTATCGAAAAGCACAGAAACGGACCTATAGGAAAAGTGGAGCTTTACTTTGACGACCAGAAAGCTACATTTATGAGTGTTGATAAAAGCGGCTTTGGTGATTTTGCAAAAACTGAAGAAGCTAATATGGATTTTTAGATTTGATGAACACGATAAATAAATTAACAGAAATTTTCTCTAAATTTCCTGGCATAGGCCCACGCCAGTCAAAAAGATTTGTCTATTTCCTACTAACAAGAGACGTCAAATCTCTCGAAGAACTTTCAAGACTTATCTTGGAGCTGAAAAAAGAAGTAGGGGTATGCCAGTTGTGCATGCGTTTTTTTGCCAATCAATCCAACTCAAAGATATGCAATGTCTGCGGAGATAAGAACAGAAACGACAAGATGCTTATGGTGGTTGAGAGAGATGTGGATTTTGAAAATATTGAAAAAAGTGCAATATATGACGGAAAGTATTTTATACTCGGAGGAAGAGTGCCTATACTCGAAAAAAAATCTAAAGAAAAAGTACGAGCTCAGGAGCTTGTAAAAACAATTGATGAGCGCATAAAAAATGGAAAATTAGAAGAAATTATTCTTGCATTCTCAGTA
Organism: Candidatus Phycocordibacter aenigmaticus; assembly: GCA_002327585.1. Lineage (GTDB taxonomy): Bacteria > Patescibacteriota > Minisyncoccia > Phycocordibacterales > UBA2163 > UBA2163. The sequence goes on along the minus strand of DCWL01000004.1, from coordinate 23,276 downwards.
AGTCCAGATGGAGAGAATACGGAGAGATTCATAAGAGAGCAGCTCTTGCCAATTGCAGAAAAAAATAAAATAAAAATTTCAACTCTCGGAAGAGGCCTTTCAACAGGAATTGAACTTGAATATCCTGATTCAGAAACTCTCAAAAGCGCTTTTAAAAATAGAACTTGATTTTTTATTTCAGCGATTCGATTTTTACAGCATTGAAAATCTGCCGATGACCTCTTTTTTTGAAGTATCGGCTTTTTGCTTTAAATTTAATTACGTCAATTTTTTTGGCTTTCCCTTCTTCTACAAATATACCGGTCACTTTGCCTTTTTCAATAAAAGGCGTACCAACTTTTGTACTCTTGCCATCATCATATAGGAGCACCTTGTCAAAGGAAACTTTAGCGCCTTTTTTGTGGCTTTTAGGAAGCTTTTCTATTTTTATAATGTCTCCTTTTGAGACCTTATACTGCTTCCCACCAGTCTTTATAACAGCAAATTCTTTACCCATAATATCAGCTATATTAACGTATTTTCATAAAAAATCAAATCACTCTTCCCTGTCTGGTTTTTCAAGCATAGGCGGTTCTACTCCCGTAGTCTCTCCAGTGATACGAAAGATGTCTTTGTCTATCTTATTGAATTCTTTACTGGAAGCATTATGATGATTTACCACCGTGGCTATAGAATTGCCTAGTTTTATATGATATTCACCATATACATTCAAATGCCTTTCCAACTCATGGACCCATTTCTTAATATTCTGCGCCTGCTGTTCAATCTGAAGTGATTTAAGGCCTTGTAATACAGTCTGAAGATATGCCATAAACGACGTGGGTGAGACAATAATCACCTTTTTCTGCTGAAATGCATACTCTATCAAATCTCGTGTTGCAGTCTTGACAGCGCCGACTTGATTAATGAGAAGATCATAATAAATACCCTCTGACGGAATAAACATAAAGGCAAAATCCATAGTCCCCTCTCTGGGGCGAATATATTTTGCTGTTTCATCAATCCTATTTTTTAAATCTTGCTTAAAAAGTTTTTCTAAGCGCTCTTTTTCGGCTCTATCTTGTGTCTCAATAATTTTATTATAATTCTCAAGAGAGAATTTTGAATCAATTGGCAGAATTTTATCTTTTTCCAAAAACACAACAGCATCAACAATGTCTCCATTTTTAAATTGATACTGCATTTGAAAACGCCCAGGCGGAAGAACATTCTTGAGAACTGTTTCAAGGAGATATTCACCAAGTACTCCTCTCTGTTTTGGATTCTGAAGTACATCTTGGAGGGATTGTAATTGATCCGCAAATGACACGACTTGCTTGTTTGTTTCATCAAGTTTCGTGAGGCCTTCCGTCACTTCCCTTACAATCTTTGATGATTCTCCAAGCTGTGTTTTTACAGATTCATGCATTTGCTTCGTAGTTTCCCCCAATTTATTATCAAGCATTCTGGTAAGTTCTTGAATTTGATTCTGTATTAAAAGAGAACTTTGGTCACCTCCTCTGCCCCTTAAAGCAAGCCAGATTATTATTCCAACGAGCGAAACAATAGATACAGAAGCAATAATAATAGCTAATACAGATATGTTCATAATATGCCTATTCTATCACACTTTTTTGCGAAAAAAGAGATAGTATTTTGCCACCTCTATTGTGATGAGATTGAATATTCCTACGCTGGCGAGGAAGAGCATTTGCGAAATTGAAAGCACAGTGAGAGAGAGAAGTGTTCTTAAAGGTGAGAATAAAATTGCGGCAATAAGGAGAAGTGTGTTGAAAACAAATGCAATAATCAAAAACTTATTTGAGAATATATTTATTCTCCACAAAGGAGTATCAAAACTCTTAAGGGAGAACGTAAAGAATATTGAATCAATTGAAATTAAGATAAACATCATCGTGCGAATCTCCTCAATCGGCATTCCCATTTTTAGAAGCATGAAATACAAAGCTGTCAGAAATAATCCTGTCACTATGCCAATTGTGAAAATAAATTTCTTGATTATAGGAGTCAGTATATTCTTTGAAGTATGTGAGCGCGGATCTTTCTTCATTATGTTTTTGTCCTTTTTCTCAAACGCAAAAGCAAAACTCATTAATCCTTCTTCTATGATGTTTGCCCAAAGAATCTGTGATGGAAGAAGGGGGATGGGCACACCGGCTACAAGTGCTCCGACTATTATAAATACTTCCACAAAGCTGGTGGACAGAAGATAGGCAAGAATTTTCTTAAGATTGTCAATTATCTTTCTTCCCTCTTCAATTGCAGAGACTATAATTGAGAAACTATTATTCAACAATATTATATCTGCCGCTTCTTTTGCGACTTCTGTCCCGCTTCCCACAGCTACTCCGATGTTCGCACTACGCAACGCTGGAGCGTCGTTTATTCCGTCTCCTGTCATTGCAACAACCTCGCTTGCACCGCGCAGTACCCTTACAATCCGAAGTTTTTGGTCAGGCAGAACACGCGCAAATATCTTAACTTTCTGCAGAGTTTTGAGAAGCATTTCATCATCTTGAAGCTCAATGTCGCTTCCAAGTAAAGCTTGATCATCTTGCTTTGCAATACCGACTTTAATCGCAATATTTTTTGCAGTTTCTGGATTATCTCCAGTAATCATCGTAACGCGTGCGCCAGCCTTTTTAACTTTCGCGATTGCTTCTTTTACATCTTTGCGAACAGGATCTTCAAAGGCTATAAAGCCAGCAAATACTGCTTTTTCGGCAAGTGTTTTCCCTTTTCTTTCCCCATCCTCAATATCCTCCCAAGATACGTCTTTGTATGAGATGCCAATGAAACGCATTCCTTTGGCACTCTCTCGTCTCTGTATTTGTTTTAAAATAGAATAGTCCTTGTCTAAAAGCACCTCCGCTTTTCCATTTTTAAGAACATGGGTTGAATGTTCAATTAGAAATTCCGGTTCACCACTTAAGTAAATCCTATTCTTTTTATAAGTTTTGTATTTGTTTAAAGAGGCGCTAAATCTTCTTTTTGATTCAAATTTAAGAAAATCGATTCTCTGGTTTTCTCTCTGAAGCTCGTCGGCGGAGATTCCCATTTCAAGACCTGCAATTATAATTGCTTTCTCAATCGGTCTTCCATGAACAATAAGTTTCCTCGGTGCGTCTTTACTTTCCTCAACAAATGCGTCCGACGAAAGCACCGCCATAGTGAGTAATTCTTTATCGTCTTGAATCATATTCTTTTCTCCGGCTTTAAGAGACTCAAGAGTGTAGAGAGATGCGAGTTTCATTTTCGCTTCTGTAAGTGTTCCTGTTTTGTCCGTTAAAATCACAGTTGTTGCTCCTAAAGTTTCGGCCGCAAGTAAGTTGCGTACAAGCCCTCCATATTTGAGAATTGACTCCATACCGAGCGCCAAAACAACAGTAACTGCGGCAGGCAAACCCTCCGGCATTGTTGCAACAGCAATTGCAATCGCTATCAAAAGCATCTCTCCCAGAGGCTCTCCGCGCAACACTCCTAAAAGAAAGATTACGACTATAGCAGCAAGTATAATGTATATAAGAAATCTGGCGATTTTGCGTATTCCATGCTGAAGTGGTGTTAATTGATCTTCAATCGTTCCCAATTGCTTCGCAATTATTCCGACTTGGGTATTTCTTCCGATTTCAACAACAATGCCGATTCCTCCTCCAGATGATACAAGTGTCCCCATCCATGCCATGTTGGCACGTTTGCTAAGTGGAACTCTTTTGGAAATTATTTCTGCATTTTTACGAACCGGCGCCCACTCCCCTGTCAGAGCCGCCTCATTAACAGAGAGATTTTTCGCTTCAAGAATTCTGATATCCGCTGGCACTTGTGAACCGCCCTCTAAAATAACCAAATCTCCGGGAATGAGATTTTCTGAAAGAATTATCGCTTTCTTCCCGTCTCTTATTACGGTCGCATGTTTTATTTGAGATTTGTTGAGCTTTTCAAATGCCTTAGACGCTCGTTCTTCTTGGAATACACCGACACCGACATTTATGAAAAGTGCCGCGAAAATTACAATCGTATCTAAAAACTCTCGGAGGAAAAGAGTAGTTATTCCTGCTCCAAGCAAAATTATTACAAGTGGACTTTTAAACTGTTTAGCAATCTTATCTGTAAATGTAAGATCTTCTCCTGCCTCAAGAATGTTCTTGCCGTGTCTTTTCTGTAGTCTTTCAATCTTCTCGGCAGATAATCCGCTCTTTAGATCAGCAGATAGAACTTTTCTAAGATTTTCTCGCGAGAAAGTTTCCCACGATATATGCCTTGGTTTCATCTATTAAGTATAGCAGAAGTGCTATGATATATGGAGATTTTTTGTTAATATTGCTCTATGGTTCAGAAGGAAATAAAAGAAAAAATAAAAGACGCAATGAAAGCTCGTGATGAAATAAAGCTTTCTGTCTTACGGGGACTTTCCGCCGCATTTACAAATGAGCTTGTCGCGACAAAGCGAAAGCCCGATGAAGAATTAACTGACGATGAAGCAATTGCAGTGATTAAAAAACAGGCAAAACAAAGAAGAGAGTCAATTGAGCAGTTTAAAAGTGGTGGCAGATATGACTTGGTGCAGAGAGAGGAAAAAGAGCTTGCGCTGCTTTCAAAGTATCTTCCAGAGGAAATGAGCCGACAGGAAGTTGAAAAAATTGCGAAAGCCAAAAAAGAAGAATTGGGAATCGAGGATAAATCAAAAATGGGAGTACTCATAGGAGCACTTATGAAAGAGTTCAAAGGAAGAGCAGACGGTTCTGTTGTAAAAGAAGTCGTCGTTAGTTTGTTTTAAAGTCGGTCTGTACCGGATTGCCTTCAGCATCTGAAAGAATCAAATCTTTGCTTAAATCAAATGCTCTGTCTCCGTCATCCTGCCTCAAGACTGCATGATAAGCTTTTCCGCCTTCAGTGTTACGTAGAAGATCAACTGCTCCAGTGTTCGAACCTGAATCAAACAATTGCGCGCCGAGCGCGTTTCCTAAAGCGCCACCTTCATCTTCATGAATCACAACCCATCCCGTATTTTCAAGAGTTACAAGCTCGACACTCACTTTTTCACCTGCTTGCTGATCACGAACATGTATAACATTCTGGTCTGCGAGCACTATTCCTGAGGAGGTATTGGGTGCCTCGTCGTCTGCATCAGTGTCCCCTGCAGGAGCCCGAAGAGAAAACCATGTCCCTCCAAAGCCTATAGCAACGCCTACTATAAACGCAATGATGACTTTTGTAGAAAATATATTATTTTTCTCCATACTTTTATTATCACTATTATCTAATAAAATATCCATATATCTTACATAAGATTAGACACCACACAAGGCTTGACTTTCTGTCATAATGTTTTCAACTTTTTGCGTATTAAAGCCCATAGAATTAAGAATTTTCTTGTTTTCCTTGATGTTCCTACATAAAACTACCTTTTGCTCCATTAGTCTCTTTTTTTCTGCGCCCGAAAGTGACGTAAGTGCGGTAATGGGCTGAACACCTGTCTCTTCAATTAATTTTTGCAAGTTGCCTCCCTTTGGATAATTCCATGATATCAACTTGATTCCGACACAGTCTCCATACTTTATTACATTTGTGGTAAATTTTGTATTTGTTATAAGCCACTGTTCATTTATATTGACATTGTCTACTTTTTTAATATCTTCAAAACGAGCATGAACGTAAAGCGCGACTTTCAAATCAGAGCGTTTGCCCAGAGTATTGTGGAATTTGACTTCAGCCCCTACTTTTTCTCCGTTTCTTTTGGCAATAATATCAATCTCGTGCTCCACGCATGCTCCTTTGATAATTCTGCCAACCTCAACTAAATATCCTTTTGCTCTAAAGATTTCTGCCACAAAATCTTCAAACGGATAGCCTGAGGGTCCGAGCGCTAAGACCGCACGCTTCATTGAATAGCGCGCAGCAACTGGTTTTTCTTTTTTCTCAAGATAAGAGAAAGCGTGTTTGTAGATTTCCGATGTGCTCATTCCCTCTTTTAAATCTTTTTCAATATATCTAATAACATCGTTTATTCCCTCCTTTGTTGCTCCAGAACGTGCTAAAGAATAGCGCAATTTCTCTACTTCAAACGGCTCTTTAGTCCCGTCTTGTTTTGTAATAAGTATCTCTCTTGTCATATGTTTATTATACCACCTCCTAAGCACTCCTCTCCATCATATATTACAAACGACTGGCCGGAAGCGGCAGTGTCTTGATTTTTATCAAATTCTACCATCGCCTGACTATCCGATAGCCGGGTGATTTTGCAGTCTTGAAGTTCTTGTCTGTAGCGTATCCGCGCTTTATACTTCCTGCTTGTATCAGGTATTTCCCCGCTTATCCAATTTACATCCTTTATCTTTATACCAAGATTGAACCTTGGTTTAAGGTTCGACCTTGAAAATTTGGGAGAAACTATGATGGTATTTTTTGAAATATCTTTTGAAACTACATAATACGGCTTGTCATGTGTCGTTTTTTCAGTAATTGTAAATCCATGCCTCTGCCCTATCGTCAGGAATACCGTGCCGTCGTGGTGACCTATTATCTTGCCGCTCTCGTTCAAGACATTTCCTTTTTTTTCGTCAATATAGTTTTTCAAAAAATCGCCAATATCAAGCTTTCCTATAAAGCACAGCCCTTGGCTGTCTTTTTTCTTTGCAGTCGGGAGATTGAATTTCTCTGCAAGTTTACGCACTTTTTTCTTTTCAAATTCTCCCGTCGGAAAAAGAGAATACTTGAGTTGCTTCTGTGTTAAAGTCCAGAGAAAATAACTTTGGTCTTTATTATCATCATTTCCAATAAGTAATTTATATTTCCTGTCTTTTTCAATTTTTCTCACATAATGACCAGTAGCTATGTAATCGACTTTACTTCCAAGCGCTCTATTCAAAAATGCACCAAACTTAATGTAGCTGTTACACATTACATCAGGATTTGGAGTTCTTCCATCTTTATATTCAGAAATCATATAATCAATAATTTCTTTTTTATATTCTTTTTCTAGATCAAATGTAAGAAATGGAATTTTAAGCTTAGCACATACGCGCATCGCATCAAGGCGGTCATCTCTCCATCTGCATGGAATAAAGTTCGGATGCCATACTTTTATGAACACTCCCGTTACCTCAAAGCCACGTTGCTTTAGCAACGCAGCAGCAACAGAGCTGTCCACCCCGCCTGAGAGTGCGACAAATATTTTTTTATTATTCTCTCTCATTTCAATTCAAATAAATTTTCTTTTTGCGCACATGTTCATTAAATGTTTTGCTGTAGTGCATATTACCATTTTTGTCCGAGAGAAAATAAAGATAATCTGTCTCAATCGGATTGACGGCCGCACGAATGGAGTCAAGACCTGGATTCGCAATAGGTGTCGGCGGAAGGCCTGTGTTTGTGTATGTATTATATGGATGATCATCCTCCAAATCTTCAAGTGTCAACTGAAATGAATTCTTTCCGTTTACGTATCCAAATACCGCATCGACCTGAAGTGGCATGCCTATATCAAGCCGTTTCCACAAAATCCCTGCAACTGTCCTTCTCGTCTCCATAGTACGCGCTTCCTTTTCTAAAATAGAGGCCATATTGATAATTTCATCAATTGGTCTTCCAAACTCCCTAATCTCCACGTCAACTTCCACAAGTCTCTCAACAAATGTATTCTCAAGCACGCGCAGAACTTCCTTTGCTTTTACATTTGGTAGAAAAAAATATGTATCTGGGAATAAATATCCCTCTCCTCCGTCTACCAATGCCAGAAATTCATCTTTATCAAAAGATTCAAATTTCTTCTCAAAAATTTGGCTGATTTCATCTGCTGTTGCTCCTTCTGGAATTACAATCCGCATCAAGTTCAGATCAAAATCTCCTTTTGTAATTCTCTGTGCAATGCTAAAAACACTCTCCTTTCGCTCCAGAAAATAATCACCCGAAAGTGCCCCCTTCTCGCTGTTTAAGAGAATCACCATGCTCTCAAACCAAAGAGATGATCTGATGACATTTTGCTCTTTGAGGAACTCTGCAACAGAAGAAAGAGTTTCTCCTTCTTCTACCGTTACTGTCTCGCCAACTGGAAATTGAGCTGGTGCGCGAAAGACTGTTGTATAGAAAGAAATCAGCGCAACAAAAAGAAGGATAAGAAGCGCGACTGTTTTTCTTTTATTGTTGTTAAAATATGAAATTGTCTTTCTCAGCAAAGAGGCAGCAAAATACTTGATACGTGATATTTGATGCATAATATTTTATATCGGCAGGTCCGAAGGAGCTTCTGACTTCTTGGAAGGAACTCTGCTGACAGTTGGAGTCTGCACGACACTTCCCGGGAAGTGATACATTGTCGCAAGTTCTTCGGTATTAAATACAAGGGGCTGTGTTTTGTACGGATGAAAGAAATATGAACGCCTTCTGTAAGCATCATAGACTCTTCTACTTGCACGAGCCCTCAATATACCTTTGTAATCCTGCCATGGATAATTAAAAGGAATATTGTATCGCATGGCAGGTGTAAATTGATTCAATGTATTTGAGTTGAACTGCTTAATGACACTCAACAGCCCGACAATATTTATCGGACGAAACTTGTCTTTTTCTGAGAGGTAAATACCCCGGATTCCGACATCAAAACCGAGTTTTGTAATACTTCTTTCAATTGCTTTTATTATATCTTTTTCGCCTTCGCTTAAACTGGGCATAAACGGAAACCCAGCGGATGAAATTTCTCTTGAACTTTTTGTCTTAGGGTCTCTTAGCATTAATTTATTAATTTCATCCTGCGCATCATCTTTCCACCCTCTTTTGCCAAAAGGCCATAGTCCTTTTTTCTTTTTTTCATCCTTGTTAACCCTAATCAAAAATTGAAGCCAAAGCTGTTCTCCTTTGCCTAATGAGCCGAAGTGCTCAATCATCGGTGCCATAGGATCAATCTTATGTTCTTCTTTAGGGTCTTTGTCCAATCCATAATCAATATATGTTTTTATAGGATACGCATCTGGTTTTCTAAGACTAAAATCTGTCCCCCATACACTTATTTTCTGCAGATCAAAATCAATCATTCTTGTATAGTCATCTGCTTCAACTATCTCCACATCTGGGTACTGCGCGTAAATCTGCGTTTCAATCATTTCTTTAAAGAATGCTCTTGACCATATAAAGAATCTCACTTGCCCTTCAATTGAAACGATCTCAAATGAATACCACGTTCGCGTTTTTCCAAGCCACCATCTATCAAACCATGTTTGTTCTCCTATGCCCTGATGGAGCCCCATAAACACCGATTCCATGGCAAGCGGAGATTTCATTATCTCTCTTGGAAGCTTTACTTCAAGAAATACGTATTCCTGATTCTTAAAAAAATTAGCCCTTACGTATATCATCCAAAATTTAAAGAATATATAACCGAGGAAAAGCGGAACCCATATTGGAGAAAGAATTCCTATAACTCCAAATATTTCTCTAAACATTTCAGGAGATATGCGTAGGAGCACGTATAAAAACACTATGATGGTCCCGACAAGAAGCCCTACTATGGGAATACCTGAATGTTTTGCACCTGTTTTGAATATTTCTTGGGTTTTTTCAGTCATATGCATATAATACACGAAAATAATATAAGAAAACACCTCCAAGATTATTTTGGAGGTGTTTTTTACATTTAGACAATTAAATATTTTTCGTCTTTATTTATTTTGAAATGGTCTCTGTTCTGCAAATTCACTATAATGGTATTGTCCTTTATGTACCGCTCTTTTCGAACTTTGTCTATAATCTCCTCTTTTGTAAGCGACCCGTGCTTCTTGAGGATTTCGGCAATCACATCTTTTACTACTCCACTAGTGTAACCCCATTCCGAAAGCGCATAAAGTCCTCTTCCGACAAGCACGAAACGCGGATCTTTTATAAGTTCATTGTGACATGTAGCCGTATGCGCTTTTATACCAAAGAAATTGGAAATTGCTTTTGCAACTTCCGTAAAGTGCATAGGAGAACCATTTTTCTTAATCGCCAAATATGCATAGTCACGCATTCCTTTCACCCGCACGTTTGAAGAATCAGCAACACCCCATTCTCCCAATGGATTTTTTCCGAGCATTTTTGATATTGTAAGCCACCGTCTTGCAATCTCTTCGTCCTTGTATTTTTTATTCAGATCTTTAACTTCATCCAAAAATGAATTAATAAGTTCTGGTTCCGGAATTAAATCCTCCAATGAAAGATTTTCGTATACATTCTTTAGTGCTCTGTGCACCGCATCTTCCAGTTCTTCATCCACATACCAATGGCTTTTGAATTCGTCGTCATCCTTTCTCTTACTAAACTCATCGCCAAGCACAAGCAATAAAAGTGCATGGTTTTGGGTGTTTTTGTCTTTGGAAATCAATTCAAGAAGTTCGTCTTCAGATACTATGCCTCCAAGAGAATCAATGGCTGAGGCAAGTTCATTAAAAGTGTTTTTCTCGCTTGAAAAAGCATCTGATTTTCTTATACTCCCTAAGGCGGCATTTTCAATCTGTCTTACTCTCTCCCTTGTAATACCATACTGGCTTCCTATTGCCTCAAGTGTCATCTTTCCGATATTTTTGCCTAGACCATATCTGTTGGTCACCACCTCACGAGCGCGCGGTGGAAGCACGATAAGTAACCGCTTTGTGACTTGTTTGGGCTTGAATGCGATTATTGCAGACATGATTTTACTGTTTTATGATAATACTACATTTCTACCACAAATGCAAACAGCACGCAAGTGGCCATTAATCAGTCACAATACTGACAATTTTGCCATTTACATACAATACTTTTTTAATTTCTTTATCTTTAGTCCATTTCTTCACATTTTCATCCAAAAGCGCTTTTTCTTTAATATTTTCTTCATTTTCGTCTGTAGAAATATCGATAATTGCTCTGACTTTGCCATCTACCTGAACCGCTATTTGAGCTTTATCTTTAACAGTTTTAGATGAATCATATTCTGGCCATTTCATTGATAAAATTGAATTGCTGTTTCCGAGTTTTTCCCAAAGTTCTTCTGCCGTATGCGGGGCAAATGGAGCAAGTAAAACTAGAAATGTTTCAAACACTTCTTTTGGAACTTCTTTTTCATTTTCAAGTTCATTTACAAGAATCATCATTGCGCTCACTGCAGTGTTGAATTTCATTGTTTCAATATCTTCATTAACTTTTTTTATAGTTTTATGAAGCAGAGTTTCAGAATTATTTTTACTATCTATGACTTTCTCCTGTAGTCTCCAGACTTTTTCAAGAAACCTGCGCACACCTATCATATTGTCTGTACTCCACGCAATCGCCTGATCAAAGGGTCCCATAAACATTTCATAAAGACGTAGTGTATCAGCGCCGAACTTTTCAACGATATCGTCGGGGTTGATTACATTTTCTTTTGACTTTGACATTTTCTCACCTCCCTCGGCCAATATAATACCGTGTGAGGTCCTCCTCTGGTACGGCTCTGAGGTCGGCACTTTTTTTATATCGTAGAGAAACTTATGCCAGAAACGCGAGTAAAGAAGATGAAGAGTTGTATGCTCCATGCCTCCGTTGTACCAGTCAACAGGTGTCCAATATTTGAGATTTTTCTTATCTGCAAATGCCTTGCCATTACGCGGGTCAGTGTACCTTAAATAATACCAAGACGAGCCCGCCCAGTTTGGCATGACATCCGTCTCCCTTTTTGCGTTTCTGCTACATTTCGAGCATTTTACATTCATCCACTCTTCAACATTTGCAAGCGGTGAATCCCCGCTGTCAGTCGGTTTATAGTCCTTCACATCAGGAAGCTCAACAGGCAGTTCATCCTCCGGCACAGGCACTGGGCCACACTTATCACAGTGAATTATGGGTATTGGCTCCCCCCAGTAGCGCTGTCTTGAGAATACCCAATCGCGAAGTTTATATTTAATAGTTTTTTTGCCTTTGACTTTTTCTATAACTTCATCCATATCGACAAGATCTGCTTCAACAATTGGCAGATTAAATTTCTTCGCAAATTCAAAATCACGTTGATCATGCGCGGGTACTGCCATTATTGCTCCTGTCCCGTATTGCACCATTACATAGTCAGCAGCAAATATCGGGATTTCTTCTTTATTAGCAGGATTAACTGCTTTTATCCCCTTTAACTCGACACCTGTTTTTTCTTTACCTTCCATCATTCTTTCAATCTCTGTTTTTTTCTTTGTATCGTTTATATATTTTTCTACTTCATCAAAATTTGTGATTTGTGATTTTAAATCTTGTACCAACCGATGCTCTGGAGCAAATACCATATATGTTGCACCAAACAGGGTATCCGGCCTCGTCGTGAAAATATCTATTGAAAATTGAGAATCGGAAATTGGAAATTTAATCAGAGCTCCTTCTGATTTTCCTATCCAATTTCTCTGCTGGATTTTTATCGATTCTGAATAATCGGCATCATCTAAATCTTTATCCAGTTTGTCTGCATATTTTGTTATAGCAAGCATCCATTGCTCTTTTTGCCTTTTTTCTGTTTCTCCACCACATCTCTCGCAGTGTCCTTCTGTAACTTCCTCATTCGCAAGACCGATTTTGCATGAAAGACACCAGTTGATTGCAACGCTTGCTTTATACGCAAGACCTTGTTTAAAAAGCTGGAGAAATATCCACTGTGTCCATTTATAATATTCCGGATCAGAAGTGTTTATCTCCCGTGACCAGTCAAATGAAATGCCGAGTGATTTAATCTGTTTTCTGAAAATGTCAGTATTTTTCTTTGTTACCTCTTTTGGATGAATGCCGGTTTTAAGCGCATAATTTTCCGTCGGCAGTCCAAAAGCGTCCCAACCTATCGGATACAGCACGTTTTTGCCTTCAGCCCTTCTTTTGCGCGCAATAACATCCATGCCAATATACGGACGCGGATGTCCTACATGAAGCCCGTCGCCCGATGGGTATGGAAATTCAATTAAAAGATAAGACTTTTCTTTTTTGGAAAAGTCTTCTGCTTTGTACGGCTTATTTTTATCCCATTTTTCCTGCCATTTCTTTTCAATTTTTTTATGATTATATTTTTCCATTATCTATCTTTCATTGGTGGAAATAAATCTGGGTCTATTGTTCTTTCAAAACATTCTTCTCCTGCGCTGTGCTGCCAGTTTGCATTTTCAATATCAAATTCTCTTCTTGTATTTTCCATATTATCAACTATATCTTAAACTCTATCACATCTCCGTCTCTGACGATATATTCTTTTCCTTCTGTGCGAGTCCATCCTTTCTCTCGCGCGGTTGTGTAAGAGCCAGCTTCAGTAAGTTTTTCATAAGAGATAACTTCTGCACGAATGAATTTATCTTTAAAATCAGTGTGGATTGTGGCGCCTGCATCCTGCACACTTGTACCACATTTTATAGTCCATGCTCTTAATTCACCAGAGATAGTTGTGAAAAATGTTATGAGGTCCAATAATTCGTATCCTTTTCGTATCAGAGCGTCAATCCCGCTTTCAAAAACCCCGAACTCTCTTCTAAATTCATCTTTATCGTCTTCACTTACCTCTTTAAGTTCATTCTCGACGCTTGCATCTACTTTGACCCACTTTGCACCAGAACTTTCAAAAAAATCTATCAATCTCTGGTATCTGACATCTTGAGAGTCGTCAATGTTTATGCCCTCCGACTTTTTATTCAGTACATAGAGTATTGGCTTTAATGTAAGCAAATTAAGATGTTTTATTGAAGTTCTCTCTGTCTCGTCCAATTCCAAAGAACTTGCAAGTTCTCCCGCAGTCAACATGTGCTCTACTTTTTTCAACATTTCCTGCTCGCGTATAGCACTTTCCTCCTCTGCTTTTATTTCTTTTTCTATATTGGATAATCTTTTTGTCACACTCTGCAAATCCGCCATTATAAGTTCAAGATTTATTATCTCAATGTCATCCATCGGGTCCACCACTGCATTTACATGAACCACATCAGGATCATCAAATGCTCTTATTACTTCTGCTATTGCATTTACTTCTCTAATATTTGAAAGAAATTTATTTCCTAGTCCTTCTCCTGCCGATGCACCTTTAACAAGTCCTGCAATGTCAACGAAAGAAACTGTCGCTGGAATTGTTTTTTGCGGCTGCAACAAACGGCTCAACTTGTCCAACCGTTCATCAGGCACGGGAACGATACCTACAGACGGGTCAATGGTGCAGAATGGGAAATTCTCACACGGAACTGATTTTTTTGTAAGTGCATTAAAAAGTGTTGATTTGCCTACATTTGGCAGACCAACAATGCCTATAGATAGTGCCATGATTTATATTGCTTTCTTGCCAAAATTATAGACCTTCTTGTGCCAAGATTTCTTATTCGCGTCCGTTGCCCGCTCTGACGGGCCAAAAGTAGTAACCTCAACTGGATTAAACCCTGCAAATCCTAAAATGCCGCGTGAAATCTCATTGGTAAAGTCGCCAAAATTAAAACGGATTTTTATAGGATTCATTCCTGCCGCAATAATTACCCGTGCACTTCTTCCTGTAAGAAGCTTTTCCCACTTGGCGGAATCTTCTTTTGAAAACCTGAATGCAAAGCCAGGTAAAAACATCCTATCAAAGAGCCCTTTCAAAAGCGCTGGCATCGTGCACCACCAATTTGGATAAACTATTACCACGTGTTCTGCCCATTTGAAATTCTCCTGTACTTTTATCAAATCTGGCTCAAGCTCTTGTATTTCTTTGTATCCTTTATGCAGAATCGGATCAAATTCCAAATCGCAGATGTTGATTCTGCGAACTTCATGGCCTCCATCGCGTGCGCCCCTCTCATATGAGTCAGCCAAATGTCCGGAGAGTGTGTCACAGTCAGGATGACCGAGTAATATTAAAACTTTTTTCTTATACATGAATTAAATATTCGTATAAATAAAACCCTGTAATTGAAAGCGCTCCTAAAAGCGCAATCCAAAATACAATATTAAGCATTCGCGTCATCGCTTTTTCACTATCAGACATTTTGCAAATCCCAAGAAAACCAAGGAGGTAAAAAATCACAATTGCTATTGCGCCTTTCCCTATCCAGTGATGATTAAATGTTTCTTTGAGCCAGTCTTTGAAAGGGCCGTAAAGTTCGCCGAATATTGTCGCAAACACGATAAATGCAATTGCAACTACTGCCGCAATTCCAAATGAACTTATAATTTTGTTTCTTTTATTATCCATATTTTATCTGGCAGCCCCTGATATTACTATTCCGCCCAATGCCATTGATATGGCTATTATGAAAGTTATTAAAGCGACAAGTGCGAGCGTATTGCATAGTCTTTTATTTTCTTTAAGTCTGTCCCCTTTCAGCCATAATGTAAGTAAAACTACAAATGATAAAGCTGGCAGAAAAAGGAATATATGCTCTTTTGCTTCCATTATTACAGAATGTACCCATGGAGTCGGACCTTCCTTAATAATCGGCTTAACATTGCTCCCATAATATACAACATAATAATATCCTCCTGTAATCCAAGTTATAATGTATGCAATAAAAGCAATGAGTGAGGATACTTTAAGTGAGCAAATAGGAATGTTTTTCTTAAACAACCATATTACTGTCATATAAGAAGCCATGACGCCAATCACGCCAATGAGAACATGTATAGATAATAATATTGAAAGTGTTGTCATGCTATTTTCTTTCCTAAATATAATCTTTTAATTATAGATAAAATTCCCATAACAATAAATACCGCAATTACATAAAAAACCAAAAATGTACTGTATGAGTAAATAGCGCTCTGCCATACACCAAGTACAAGTGCTCCGTACCATGAAGTTATTGACAGTGATTCCCCCAGCCACATTGGAATCTTTCTCATCTGTATCAAAAGCGCATTAAATACTAAAACAATAATAATCGTCATTTTCGCCCAAAGGCGCGGGTCAAGGAGCCGTTCCTCCTGTCCTGTGAGGCGATACTCAAGAAAAAATCCAAAACCGGAGAGAACTGCGATTACAAGCCCAATGCGCAGAATTGTAAAGATTATCCCAAGCCACTGCCCCTCCATGGGATCAATATGTCCGTCTTTCATCGCTTTAAGATAAAAAATGCCGACAAACGTCGCGCCGCCCACTCCGAGAGTTACTCCTATAAGGTGTGCTGTTATAAGGATTGAATGAATATCCATATTTTTTATTTTACATTATTTTTTTCAATTCTTCTTGATGATTTTGCATCACTTCCATCATTGCTGTCATTTGGTCTTTCCCTTCCTTCATCTTCGCCTGTGCTTCTTTTGCAATAGTTTCAAAAAGCTGTGGATTCTTCTCTATCATTGAAATGAGTTTATCCTGCTCTGCCTCCGGCACATCCTTAAGCTTAGACTTGAGCATCTTTTTCATTAGAAAGTTTTTTAACATAATCTAAATTATAGCTTTTCTTGGAATTAGGAGCAAATGGGATATACTTAATATCAACATGATGGAAAAAGATTTAGATGATGAAAAAAAGCAGATTTTTAAAGATGCTAAAAAAGTTCTTGAGGGCAACTGGATAGAACTTGAAGATGGCGCCGGTTACACTCGCCCTGCAGAGGGCATTTACCCTCTTCAGTGGAGCCTGGATTCAAGCTTTGCCACGTACGGCTATTCGCATTATGACGTGCCAAAAGCAATTACAGAGTTAAGGACATTTTTCAAAGGCCAATGGTCAAATGGCTTCCTCCCCCACATAATCTTCCAGAGAAAAGTTAAGCATTATTTCCCTAATGAAGATTTTTGGGAATCAAAAAATGTAACAGACAAATCTCCGAGAGATATTTCAACTTCAGGAATCACACAACCGCCTATTATAGCTATGGCAATATGGCATGTATATAAACGTCTTAAAATGGAGGGAGAAGAAGGTGCGCATGTTTTTTTAGATGAATTTTATCCGAAACTGTACAAACTTCACAAATATTTTCATCAGCACAGAGATCCTGAAAACTGGGGACTTGTTACAATTTATCATCCGTGGGAGTCCGGCTTTGACAACTCGCCCCGCTGGGATGAACCGCTCAGGACTATAAGTCCTAAAGGCTTGCCTGAGTATGAAAGAGTGGACACACGTTATGTCGATGAGAGCAACAGACCCTCTGATGAGGACTATGACCGCTATGTTTACCTTGCGCTGGAGTTAAAAAAGAAAAATTATGATGATGAGCTTATATACAGAGATCATCCGTTTAAAGTCAAAGATAAAGTCACTTCTTCCGTTCTTTATATGGCTGACAAACGACTCAAGTTTATGGCAGAAGCCAGCGGACGTGACACTTCCGAGATTAATAAGTGGCTTACGACATTTGAGCAAAATTTAAACAGCAAGCTCTGGAATGCAGAAAAAAAACTGTTTTATGATTTTGACCTTAATAAGAATGACTATATAAAAGTAAAAACTGCTGGAGCCTTGATGCCTTTTACCACAGGAATACTTTCAAGACAGCAGGTCGATGATATTTATGAGCATATAAAAAGTGGTGATTTTTGTGGAGATGCTTCTTGTAAGATAGAACTTGTTCCTTCAAATGCAATAAGTGAATCAACTTTTGACCACGACTACTACTGGCGTGGGCCTATATGGATAAATGTGAACTGGTTTTTGTGGAAAGGTTTTAAAGAGTATGAAATGAAAGATGAAGCGGATCATATCAAAAGGCATCTCCTTAAGCTTATGCAAAAGGAGGGTTTCTGGGAATATTATTCCCCCTCCACAGGCAAAGGCACCGGTGCGAAGGATTTCTCATGGACCGCCGCCCTTGCTATAGATATTTTGTTTGATGATTTATAAAAATTTATCTTTTCTTTCTCCACTTTTCTATCTTTTCGTGATGCCCTGAAAGGAGAACTTTGGGCACACGATATTTTTTTCCTTTGTATTCTAATACTTCTGGGCGTGTATAAACATCTCTACTTGCAACTCTCCCCTCCTCTATTGAATCTTTATTCCCAAGAACTCCTTTTATATGACGGGATACTGCGTCGAGAATTATCATTGCAGGAAGTTCTCCTCCGGTTAAAACATACGGCCCGACAGAAACATTCTCTGCCTTTAAGATCTTTCTCACACGTACGTCTATTCCTTCGTAACGACCTGCAATTATTACAATATCTTTATATGTTCCCGCGAGTCTTTGTGCGTATGAGTTATTGAATTGTTTACCGTTTGGAGTAAGGAAAATTATCTTTACTTTTTTCTTTTTCCCTACCGCTTTTTCAACCGCCTTTAAAACCGACTCTGCCTCAATTACCATCCCCGGCCCACCTCCGTAGGGCTTTTGGTCTACTCTTTTGTACTTGTCTTTCGTAAAATCACGGGGATTATATAAATTGATTTTTATTTTTCTGCCTTTAACCGCACGAGCGACAATAGACTCATTTATGTATGAGTCAAAAGCTTTTGGGAATAATGTGATTATATGAAAATTCATAAGGTGCGATATAAATATACAAATGCATACGAATAAAAAAACTGTGATATTAGAATACCACAGTCTTTTCTTTTTTAAAGTTTAGTTAAACGTTAAACTTTCAAATCTTCCATTGCCTGATCTACACTTCGTGAAGCCGGACCCTTTCCGCCTTCAGGCTCGTTAATCTTAAGATTAACGCGAGCATTGTTTTTCATTCCAACAACTCTCAAAAGTGTTCTGATGGCTTTGGCGGTATTTCCCTGTCGGCCGATAATCTTTCCCATATCCTGTGGATTTATATCAAGAGTCAAAAGTACCCCCATTTCATCCACAGCTCTGTTGACTTTTACGTCTTTAGGATTATCAACCAGCTCCTTTACTAAAAATTCAAGGAATTCCTGATCTTTCTCCGTTGCCATAATAAACATTTTACAGAATCACTGATAATTCAGCAGTTCGACTTACTCTGCTAGTGGCCAGTATACACAATTGCACTAAAAATGTCAAGTATAAAAAAAGCAGATTGCATTAGGACAATCTGCTTCTTCTTTCTCTTTTGCCTTTTCCCCAGACAAGTATCCTTCCAATTTGTACAAATTTATCAAGAGAGTTTTTCATATCTTTCTTGAGTGCTATCAGATTGGCCTTATTCACCAAAGCGTCTTTTCTTACACCAATCAATCCGCGATTACGACCTGCCTTTTTGAATTTTTTAATTTCTATGACTTTTTGGTTTTCAAGAAAAGATATCACTCCTTTACTGTCCTGCCCTATCCATAATCTCATATAACTAGGCAGTCCCTCCACGAATACATCATCACTATCATTGTCATCAAAAAACATAAGGAGTCCATCTATTACTTTCATTATATTTTCTTTTCGTATTTTTATAGGTCTTTCTCTTAGATTTTTTTTTGACATCCTGCACCACCTTTCCGTATTTTTATTATTGAAGAACTAAAAGATTCATTAGATTAAAGCATTTATTTATTGCCTTGTCGAGCTGCCAAAATGCTCATTGTTCGTTTCCGACCAGTTTTCAAGATGGCAGCGCACGTCCGAGCCATCCTCGGGTACTCAATTATATAAAATATATCTTGACTAGTTAGTTATGATATGTTTTACTTTTACCTAGTAAATTTAAATTGTTGTTTGAAAGGAGAATACGAATGAAAACAATCTATTTCATCTATGGCGACTTAATGACCGCAAGAGAATTGTTATATGTAGCGAGAGTTCTAGAAAAAAGAGAATTTTTGATAAGGCATATTGTAGACCAATCTGAAACAGAGAGAGCGGCCGCCGTCCTGAATAAGAATAATATTAAGTACACCAAAAGTATTCCAATGTCAAAAGATATGCCGGATGTAATCTTGTCTGGCACTAGTGCAACTGCAATAAGTGCACAGACTGAATGGACCAAATTTGGGAAGAATAAAGGTATACCAACAATTTGGTTTGAAGATACATATGGTACAAATATACGAGTCTTAGATGTATCTCCAGACATATTATGTGTGATAGATAGTATTGCATCAGATATGATTTATAAAACAAAACGAGATGTAAGAATTGAAGTAGTCGGCAAACCTTCTTTTGAAAGTTTTATTAAATATATTAATAAAACACTTGAGATAAGAGAAAATGTATGTAAGAAATTAAGAATCAAAGAATGTGCTTTCATAATTACATTATGGTCTGGTGGTATATGTACAAATAGAATAGAAGCCCATATAAAAGCTTTATACAATCTTAATAAATTAACAGATAGAGATATTGTATATTTACCGCGTATGCATCCAAAATTTCCAGACAAGTCAATGATTAATTTATCATTTAGAAATAATCCAGGTGTTAATATCATTGACACAGCTAACTTTAAGAATCCAGATAATTTGATTGCTACTTCAAATGTTAATATATCAGAATGGTCAAGCAATGTTGGATATGCAAGCGCTGTATTTGGCATACCGTCTGTAATGTGCTTGTTTCCTATCTATGGTCCGGATGGAAAAAAAGACCGTTTAAGTAGAGGTCTTAAAGATGGAATCCCACCTCTTATCTCCGAAAATGCAGGATGGGGTGCGAATAGCCCAAAGCATTTAAAGAAAATTTTATCTAAACTAATGAACAATGAAACTGAGATGAAAAAACAAGTTCATAACAACTCTCTAATATTTAGAAATCTTTTAGAAAACATCGGTGCGGCAGAAAGAATTGCTGATGTCGTTGAGAATTGCGTAAAATAATGGGAAGGGGGTATAACGAGCTCGGAGAAATCTGAGCTCTTTTTATTTACCATTTTGATAGTTTTTTAATCCTGTAAACATAGCACTAAAGAATTGGAACCATCTTGAAACTTACATATTTGAGAGTTGTGTACTGTTAAACAGTAGGAAAACAGTTAAAAATACAGTTTAGTTGTTTGAAATAAGTTTGTTTACATAACAAACATAGTAGGAGTTGAATGAATGATATTAGAATCTATCTATTTTTACTTTTGTGCTGTGAGACTAAGGCTTTTGCCTCCTTCAGGAGATTCTCCATTTTCTCACCGATATTGTCGGCAAATTTCTCTAATTTTGAAATTGTTTTGTCTAAATCTTTTACAATTTTTTCCGCAGTTTCTTTTTTTTCAAGGTTTTCAGTATAACTTGCTATCTTTTGGAAAGTGAGTCTTAGCGTGGAAAATTTCACCGCTTCCTCCATAGCAGTCTTCCGGAGTTCTTCAAGATCAGCTACCTTAGCTTGAATCTTCATCACTTCAACTTGAAGTAAGACGTCATCGGCCATCTCAATACCCATCTGTTCAAAAGTTTTTTCTTCTTGATTTTCTTGTTGTTCTGTCTGTGTATTGCTCTCGGACGCCTCTGCTTTACTGACACCCATCTTGACAGCTGGCAAAAGAAATGCCATTAATGTAGCTCCAATAAAAGCTTTTCTTAAAAATGTTTTCGTACGAGATTCTTTCTTTTCTTCAAGCGCTTCTTTTTCTTTTCTAAGAAAACTGCTCAGACTTTGTATATCGTTAAGTTTTTCTTCAATTTCTTCAAGTTTAAGTTCTTCTTTAATTTCTTCAAGAGACGCTCTGTAGTTTTCGAGCGAGTCAGTAGAAGCTGTACCTGATTCTTTTTTTTCACCCTCTTCTTTATTTATATTTTCAAGTTCAAATCCTTCCATAATTTTAATTTAATTTATTTAACTTTTCTTCCTCTTCTTTTAATATTTTGTTTAGCTCTTCTTTATCACCACTTTCAAAAGCTTTGAATTTACGCTTTAGAAAATCAGTAAATTGTTCTAATTCATCTGGCTTTTCTTCTAAATATTCTATAAATGACTCTATTACAATAGACGGGAGTTTCATTGAAAGCTTTTCATTCCAAAAGCTTTTGTCTTCGTCTGATAGTGATGAGTCTTTTATGATATTTTGTAATTTTGTTAAATTATCCATACCACAATGCTATCACCACCACTCAATTATCACAATATATGTGTGTGTATAACTTTCTCTTTTATATATTCTTATGTTTTCAATCATTAGGAAGTCTGCCTTCCTTCTTTCGTTGCTCGTATGTTTCAGATTTGGTGCAGCGATTGATTATATTACCCATATGCCAGTAAGTGAGACCATTGTAGTCCCAATATATCTGCTTTGTGTCATAAAAACTACCCTCATATCCATGCGTGTCTATATGCTCCGCCAGCGCCAAAAACAAGTCGTTATCTACTCTTTCTTGCACAATGTACTCATGTGGCCATGTTTCTGCATACGTTTTTGCAAAAATCCACTCAGAATCCTCAATAAATTTTATTTGTTCTTTTTGTAACTCCATTTGTAGATTCTTCTATTTTTTACAGCTAAGAGTCTTTGTAACAACTGTATTTGTAATAGACTCGTGCGTATCATTGGGATAAATAAACTCTGAACTACCGGGAACGTTGTTATCTTGTATTACTTTAGGGTTACAGAGCGAAGCATAATCCCCACAAAATGAACGGAGTGTCTGATCCTCCACTGTTTTGTGGTGAAATACTTTTATGTTAGTAGGTGGTTTGATGTACGGATCAATACCTAAACCTATTTCTTTAAGAAAACCAGTGAATTGTTGAGAAATTTGTTCGGCAGCTGGTCCAAATTTATAACCGTTAAGAGGTGACGCATGCGTATGGATTTCTATAAGAGTAGTATCTCCAAGCAGATGAGCCGTGTAGGAAGCTATTACTCCACCAGCGCTTAGTCCATATATGATGATTTCATCAAATTCTTGCGTAGCGAATGTATTGAATTCCGAAACAAATCTAGTCCCAATAGTATCTAGTGTTTCTTGACTAGAATCATAAGTAAAGTTTAAGAATCCTCCAAAATGAGAACCTGCTGAAACATTATTTTTTATCTTTGAAGTGTCAGAACCACCAGCACCTTGGATGACAACATATCCTCGGTTTGTAACAGACGGATCCGCAGTGCAGATGTATGTTTCAGATGAATATGATGTTGCCTGGCCTGAGCTTGCTTCAGTTATTTGTTTGGATAGTTCTTTAGACACTATGTCATATATTTCTTCATTAGTGAATTCTGTAAAATCAAAACCACTTAAGTCAATCTCTTCAGGAGAGACACCCATCTCTAAAAGAGTTTTGTTTATTTCTCGTTGAATAACTGTTTCTCTAATTTTATCATAAGTGACTTTACTGATAATTCCTGCTACAGAAACGACAATAATAATAGCTACTATTAGGATTATTTTTTTATAATTCATAAAGAATATGATATTTATATTATTATAATATTTATACTAATATATAAATATTTCTTTTGCAAAAATCCACTCAGAATCCTCAATAAATTTTATTTGTTCTTTTTGTAACTCCATTTGTAGATTCTTCTATTTTTTATGTGG
>DCWL01000003.1 GCA_002327585.1 Candidatus Phycocordibacter aenigmaticus | reverse complement strand
ACGCGAGCTGGGTTCAGACCGTCGTGAGACAGGTTGGTCCCCTATCTGCTGCAGGCGTTGATTCTTGAGAAGAGCTCTCCCTAGTACGAGAGGACTGGGAGGGACTGATCTCTGGTGTGCCAGCTGTTCCGCCAGGAGCATTGCTGGGTAGCTATATCGGGACTGGATAACCGCTGAAAGCATCTAAGCGGGAAGCCAACTTCAAGATTAGGAATCGTAGATCCCTAGGAGATGACTAGGTTGATAGGCCTTAGGTGTAAGTACAGTAATGTATTTAGCCGAGAGGTACTAATTCATCGTCTCTTATTAGGAAATCTGGAAATCGCTTTTAGTATTGCTTGCAAAAAAAAATATCGAATACTGTGTGTTGGTGATTTGACGCGGTGGTTCCACCTGTTCTCATTCCGAACACAGAAGTTAAGCACCGTAGTGGCGATGATACTGCAAGGGAAAGTAGCTAGTCGCCAACACATAGTATTTGATTAAAACTATCCTAACATTACGTCGGGGCGGTTTTATGATAAAATATACTCATCATGTCTTGGGCAAGCAGACGCAGGTCAACATATTTAGGGACTATATTTATTATCATAGTTGCTGTTCTTGTGGGTTTGTTTTACCTTTTCTTCAACAAACCGCCAACATGCACAGATGGTAAGCAAAACGGAGATGAGCATGGGATTGACTGCGGTGGTTCGTGCGAAAATCTTTGTCTGGCGCAGATTTCAGACCCAGTACTTCTATGGAGCAGAGCATTTAAAATCTCAGATGGGATATACAATGCAGTAGCTTATGTGGAGAATCCCAATTTCAGTGCCGGTGTTTCAAAAATCTCTTATATATTTAAACTTTTTGACAGCGAAAATCTTCTAGTCGCCCAGCGTAAAGGAAGGACATTCATTTCTCCAAATGGTATCAACCCAGTATTTGAGGGTGCAATCAGAACAGGACAAAGGATACCAGCCAGAGCATTTTTTGAATTCAGTAGCATGCCTCAGTGGGAAGAGATAAAAAACGAAGAATCATCACTGTCAGTAAACGGTATAGTACTCTCAGGCATAGATTTTTCACCAAGAATTGATGCCGTATTGTCAAATGCTGGGATACGGAGCATATCTGACATTGAAGTTGTAGCAATCTTATTTGATGCAGACGGCAATGCTATTGCGGCATCAAGCACATTTATCAAGTATCTTCCTGACAGGTCCTCACAAGACATTGTATTCACATGGCCGAACAAATTTGATTCCTCGCCTTCTCGCATAGAGATTATTCCTCGCGTGCCGTCTGATTGATATCATGCCAACTAATTTATTAAAGGATCCCATTAGAAAAATATCAGGTTCAATAGACTGGATACTGTTTTCTGCTGCCACACTTCTTGTTTTAGCCGGTCTTGTGACTATGAATTCATTTGTTGACCCGAATTCCTTCTTTGAAAAGCAGATTATATGGGCAATTGTCGGCACTGCCGCATTCTTTAGCTTGAGCTTTATTGATTTCAGATTTTTGAGACGCACCGGAGTCATTGTTTCTTTATTTGCTGTCTCTGCACTCATTCTTTTTCTCTTGCTTATTTTTGGGGATTTTGTAAAAGGCGCTCAAAACAGATTTGATCTCGGAATATTCTCTCTTCAGCCTTCTGACCCCGTAAAGCTTGTTGTCATACTTCTTTTGGCGAAGTATTTTTCCCGCAGACATGTTGAGATAGCGCATATAAGGCATATACTTGTGTCCGGTTTTTACGCTTTTGTTCTTTTCCTCCTTGTTTTTCTTCAGCCTGATTTCGGCTCTGCGATTATTATTGCCCTCATTTGGTTCGGCATGGTTTTGGTTTCCGGAATCTCAAAAAAGCATCTGCTTATAGTATTTTTTGCCAGTGCAATCGCTTTTGCAGGCCTTTGGATATATGCTTTTGAGGATTACCAGAGGGAGAGGATACAGACATTCGTTCATCCTCTTACCGACCTTCAGGGAGCGGGCTACAATGCGTATCAATCAACGATCGCCGTCGGTTCGGGACAAATTCTTGGCAAAGGAATCGGCTATGGCACGCAAAGCAAACTGCAGTTTCTTCCGGAATATGAAACCGATTTTATTTTTGCGGCATTTGCGGAAGAGTGGGGTTTTGTAGGTGTTGTAATGATACTCCTTCTTTATGGAATTGTTATATGGCGGATTATTGCAAACGCTATATACGGCGCGACGAACTTTGAGATACTTTTTGGTATCGGGCTCGCCATCTTGTTTATGAGCCACTTCATTGTCCATGTAGGAATGAATATAGGGCTTTTACCCATTACGGGCACTACAGTGCCATTTTTAAGCTATGGAGGGTCGCATCTGATTACAGAGTTTGTAGGATTGGGGATTCTGATGGGAATGCGTCGCTATCGCCGTGCTGCCCATAAAGACGACATCAAAAAAGAGTTTTTAGGAGTTTAATACAAACTTACCGTTTCTGCGACCATTTGCTCTACTGTGAAATCTCTCTTCACTTTCTCTTTTAAATTACTGCCGAATTGAATTCTTTCTTTTTTAAAATCGATTAAATAAGAAAGAACTTTTTCAATATCCTCAGGACTTTTCGGGCATACAAGTATTCCTGATTTCATATTCTCTACTATTTCCGGAATTCCTCCAACGCCTGTGGCAACCGTCGGAATTCCCGCAAGTCCTGCTTCAAGGAGTGTGTACGGCAGACCTTCTTTTAAAGATGTGAGAGTAAATATATCAAAGGCAAAAAGCAGTTCACTTGCTTTATCAATATGCCCCAAAAGAAACACTTTCTCTTCAAGACCCATGTCTTTTATAAACCGATTGAGGCGTATTTTCTCTTCTCCTTCGCCTATGATAAAAAACACAACATTGTATCCTTTTTTAACCAATCTGTTTATCGCGCGAACTGCAAAATAGAGCCCCTTGTTTTTGTGAAGTTCGGAAATGGTTCCGAGCCAAAGCGCTCCGTGCACAGCAGGCACTCTTGAATATTTTTTTATTTCCTTCCTTGCAAATGTCTTATCTTTGAATTTTATTTCAGAAATGCCGTTGTGTATCATTATTATTTTTCTATGTATAAATAATTTAGGGGAATTTTTAAAATCATTTATAGAAACCACAATTGTTTTGTGACTGAATATGACAGTAAGCCATGAGAAAAATAAGATTACTTTTTTTGAGATAATGTTTCTGTCTTCTTTGTGTGCCCAGCCGTGTGCTGTAAATATTATTCTTTTTATTCTGGTGAATCTTCCAGCGAGTGTTCCGAGGCCACCTATTTTTGAGCTGTTTAGATGAATAACATGAGGGCGTTCAGTTTTAAATATTTTAAGCAAATCAAAAAATACTTTCCATTCAGAAAATATATTTATATTCCTTTCCAAGTTTGGAATTGTAATTGTCCTTATTCCTGTGGTGTCAAGCTTTTTCTTAAGTAAGCCTTTACCACCGAGTGCAACAACTACTTCATACCCACTCTTTGCAGTACTTCCCGCTAAGTCAAATACATATCTCTGTGCGCCTCCCCAGTTTGATTTTGTAATGATATATAAAACCTTTATTTTGTTGTGTTTTTTTCTCATTTTCTACATTGTACTACACTACAACATTAAAATATCTGTTGAAGTTTGGCCTTTTTTGTAACCTACACTGGCGGCTTTAAGTGTTATATACTAATAGAATTATATGATTACAGAGCGAAAAAAGGAGGGAATATTGCTGTTTTTAGGTGATATTTTATTTTTTACTGCAGCACTGTGGGTGACACTTACATTGCGCTATTTTGAAGTGCCGAGCGGCTTAGCATTTTATGATCATCTCATACCGTTTTCACTCCTCTTTCTTGTATGGGTGACCGTATTTTTCATAGCGGGCCTTTATGACAAGCATACTATAATTTTCAAAAGGAAACTCCCGAGTATTATACTAAATGCCCAGATTGTTAATGTGATTCTTGCGGCAGTGTTTTTTTTCTTTATTCCGTATTTCGGCATTACTCCAAAGACAAATCTCTTTATATATCTTTTTATCTCTTTTATATTTATCGTCACATGGCGTCTCTATCTTTTTCCGCTTCTTGGAAGCAGGAAAAGGCAAAACGCGCTTCTTATAGCAAGCGGTTCCGAGATGCTGAAGCTCAGAGATGAAATAAACAATAATGCTCGATACAATTTTTATTTCACATCTTCGCTTGATTTAGATACTGTCGACAGAAAAGATTTAGAAGAATATCTCTACGAGCATGTAAAAGCAAATAACATCTCCATTATTGTTGCTGATACAAGCAGTGAGAAAGTCTCGTCTGTCATCCCGATTCTTTATCATCTGACTTTCATACAGTCACGCTTTAAGTTTCTTGATTTTCAAAAGATGTACGAAAATATTTTTGACTGCGTTCCACTATCGCTTGTAAAATATAATTGGTTTCTGAACAATGTCTCATGGCTTCCGAGGATCACGCATGACCTTGCCAAGCGCTTTATTGATATTGTTTTCTCAGTCGTGCTCGGCATTCCATCTCTCCTTGTTTATCCGTTTGTAGTGGCGGCAGTTAAATTCGGAGACAAAGGCCCCGTATTTATAATTCAGGAGAGGATAGGCAAAGACAACAGACCGATTTATATTTTTAAGTTCAGAAGTATGAGCATTTATGAAAAAGAGAAAGTGACAAGAGTTGGGAATATGCTGAGAAAGACAAGAATCGATGAATTTCCACAGCTGTGGAATGTGCTAAAGGGAGACCTTTCGCTCATTGGACCGCGTCCTGAAATGCCACATCTTGCCGAGCTTTATGAAAAAGAAATTCCCTATTATAATATAAGGCATTTCATCCAACCTGGACTTTCTGGTTGGGCGCAGATTCACCACAGCAAGCCACCTAAATTTGGCGCTCAATATGATGGAACAAAAGAAAAACTCTCATATGATATTTTCTATATTAAAAACAGATCTCTTCTGCTTGATTTGTATATTGGATTGAAAACAATAAAAACTTTATTTTCACGAACAGGGTTATAAGAATATATAAGATGCAAAATAAAAAAGTTGTTATAACAGGAGGCGCAGGATTTATTGGTTCTAATTTAGTCGATGCACTTGTCGATAATGGTTTCAATGTGCATGTGATAGACAATTTCTCCGGAGGCAAAAAAGAAAATGTCAATAAAAAAGCAACACTGCATGTTGCTGATATAAGAAATCTTGATGATATTTCGCCTATAATAGATGGTGCAGAATATGTCTTCCATTTGGCTGCACTTCCACGGGTGCAGTACTCCATAGAAAATCCAGTTGAAACGAATGATGTAAATATCGGTGGTACACTAAATGTTCTCATAGCGTCCCAAAAAGGCGCAGTAAAAAGGGTAGTATACTCTGCTTCAAGCTCGGCGTACGGAGACCAGAGCAAAATGCCACTTCGCGAAGATATGATTGCTAATCCGAAAAGCCCATACGGGCTTCACAAATATATAGGAGAGCTATATTGTAAAGTGTGGAGCATGGTGCACGGTCTCGAGACTGTATCATTGAGATATTTTAATGTATACGGCAAAAGACAGGATCCAGACGGTGCATACGCACTTGTTATCGGAAAATTTCTGAAACAGAAGGCTCAAGGCAAACCGATGACTATAACGAGTGATGGAAACCAGACTAGAGATTTTACTAACATTAAAGATGTAGTGCGTGCAAATATTTTGGCAATGCAGTCAAAGAAAATCGGAGCAGGCGAAGTCATAAATATCGGTGCAGGGTATAATCACTCAGTAAACAATGTAGCAGAACTTATAGGTGGAGAAACAGAGTATATAGACGCGAGAATTGAACCAAAAGATACACTTGCAGATACAGCACTGGCAAGAAAACTTCTCGGCTGGAAACCAGAAATAAGCCTTGAAAAAGGACTTTCTGAATTAATATAATAAAAGTAAGTAAAAATGAATTTTAACAGTCCAACAAAAACTATTCTTGTAACAGGAGGCGCGGGATTTATTGGTTCTCACTTGTGTGCTGCTCTTTTAGAGAGGGGTAGTAAAGTTGTCTGTCTTGATAATCTTTATACGGGAAAAAAGAGCAATATAGAGAGATTTCTAAAATCGCCGCTTTTTACATTCTTAGAGGCTGATATAACAGATTCTGTAAATATAGAAGGTGATATTGACTCTATCTATAATCTTGCTTGCCCTGCATCTCCAAAAGCTTATCAACGTAATCCTGTAAAAACTGTAGTCACCAATGTAGAGGGTATGATCAATATACTTAATCTGGCGAAAGAGAAAAATGCCCGTGTTCTTCAAGCATCAACTTCGGAAGTATATGGAGATCCCCTTGAGCATCCACAAAAAGAGAATTATTGGGGAAATGTTAATCCTTTGAGCCCCAGAGCTTGCTATGATGAGGGTAAACGCTGTGCTGAAACTATTTGCATGGATTATAATCGTGAATACAGTACAGATGTAAAAATTGTCAGAATCTTCAACACCTATGGTCCTAACATGTCACTTGACGACGGTAGAGTCGTATCAAATTTTATCATACAGGCGCTTGCCGGGGAGAACATAACGATGTATGGAGATGGTAGTCAGACGAGGAGTTTTCAGTATATTGATGATTTGATTAAGGGATTAATTGCGATGATGGATGTAGAATCATTTATCGGCCCAGTAAATATTGGTAATCCCGATGAATTTACCATAAAAAAATTAGCAGAAAAGGTGAAAAAATTGACAAAGTCGAAAAGTAATATTGTGTATAAAGCACTTCCTATAAATGATCCAAAACAACGTCAGCCGGACATTACTCTTGCAAAAAGAGAGTTAAAATGGAGCCCGCAGATCAATCTTGATGAAGGACTTAAAAAAACAATTGCATATTTTGCTTCTGTTATTTGACTTTGGATAAGCCTTGAAAAAGGACTTTCTGAACTTATATAATTGTATATATGATAGTTGACGGGAAAAAAATTGAGAGAGAAATAAAAGAAGCTCTTAAAGATGAGATTAAAAAGAGGAACAGGCATTTTTGTCTCTCCATATTTGAATCCAATCATACTCTTGCAGGGCAGAAGTTCGTGAATATAAAAAAGAGATTTGCAAAAGATATTGGTGTTTCTTTCAATGAATACGAATTTCCCGAATCTGCCGATACGAGAGTTTTAAAAAAAATGATTAAAGAAATAATACCTAAAAGTAATGGTATAATAATCCAGCTGCCTCTTCCTCCGCATATTGAAAGAGACAAAGTATTAAACTCAATTCCATTTTATCTTGATGTCGATGTTCTTTCCAAAAAATCTATTAAGGAATTTGAGAAAGGAACACTGCCTATTGTACCGCCGGTTGTAGGCGCAATTAAAGAAATTTTGAACAGGTCTGGCGTTGATGTTAAAGGGAAAAAAGTAGTTATTATAGGCAAAGGTATGCTTGTAGGAATACCTGCGGCGATTTGGTTTAGAAAAAATGGAAGTAGTGTACAGATTGTAGACAGCAAAACGCAT
The DNA here is from genome assembly GCA_002327585.1 of Candidatus Phycocordibacter aenigmaticus. Lineage (GTDB taxonomy): Bacteria > Patescibacteriota > Minisyncoccia > Phycocordibacterales > UBA2163 > UBA2163. The sequence goes on along the minus strand of DCWL01000003.1, from coordinate 4,896 downwards.
AATCTTGAAGGAAAGACTCATGACGCTGATATCATTGTTTCAGGTGTAGGCAAGCCGCATATGATAGCACCGGACATGCTAAGGCAAGGAGTAGTTTTACTTGATGCTGGAACAAGCGAAATGCATGGAGAGCTTGCAGGAGACGCGCATCCCTCCTGCGTACCAAAATGCTCAATTTTTACACCAGTTCCAGGCGGGATAGGGCCTATAACCATTGCAGTATTATTTAGAAATCTACTTATATTATCAAAATGAATCAAATTATTTTCAGATTTTTAAATGATTTTGCCCTGCGCAATGAATTTCTTGATGCAGTTATTGTATTTTTTATGGAACATTTCGGACTGCTTTTGATAGCAGGACTTGTTGTTTTTATTATTTTTCACAAATCGTCTAAAATTGGATTCAAATATGCAGTAGTTATTTTTACCGCAGCTCTTGCTGCATGGTTTATAGCAAAAGCGATTAAATTTTTCTATTTTTCCCCGCGTCCGTTTGAAATACTTGATAATGTAAATCTTTTATTTGAACATGGAGAAGGCGACTCGTTTCCGTCAGGACATGCAACATTTTTCTCCGCGCTCGCTGTATCTCTTTATTTCTACCACAAGCGTATAGCCATCATATACATTGCAGGCGCTCTCTTTATCGGCCTCTCGCGCATCATAGCCGGCATCCACTGGCCAACTGATATTTTGGCAGGATATGCTCTCGGTGGCCTCATTGGCTATCTAGCATACAAATTTCTGGCTATGCGATAATCATATGTCTCAAATAAAAAAACCATTGCAATTCTGTTAAAATCAGAATTGCAATGGCTTGCAAAAACTTTTTATCACTCAATCACGATGCATTATTAAAGGTAATGTTGGTGCGGCATAATGGATTTGTTGTATATTTCTTTTATCACAATAGATATATTCTGGTGGCTTTTCAAATACTAAATCCAAATCTCCATTAAAGACGGCTCCTCTAAAGTTTATATTTGTATCATCATCAAAAATTACTTTGTAAAAAGAGGCTTCACCTTTAAAGGTTACATTTTGAAAATCAGATCCCTGTTTGAATGCTGTTCCACCAAAAAAAGTATCCCTATTAAATGTCGCCCCTTTAAAGAAAACCTCTTCTTCAAAAGTTACCTTCCTAAAATCAACATCTCCTTCAAAATTTACATCAAAGGCGTAAACAACTTTCTCAAAAATTGCTCCTGTAAGCACAGCACCTTTTTTGAGATTCATCTCTTTAAGATATCTAAAATCAATCTTTTCCTTAACTATAATATTTGAAAAATCAATTCTTCCACCTTCAATTCCATGAAACACCTCCTCTGATGTCATTATTACGGGCTCTCTTTTTGTCTCTGAACGCATATTATACCCCCTTGAAAATTTCAGAAATTTAATGTTTTATATAACTTTTTAAACAACTTTTTACCAAAGCGAATATATCACAGCACAGCTCACTTGTCAACAATCGTGTATACTTGATACTTGATACCTGATACTTAATATCTTATACTTTTCTGATATGTGGAAAGTACGAATAATAGCATTAGTGATTTTAATAGCGGCAACAGGAATCGGCTATTTTAACTATTCGTCTGAGATTAATGAAGAATCGAGATTTCCTTTTAAACTAGGACTTGACCTTGCAGGAGGCACACACTTGATTTATAAAGCAGATATTTCAGAGCTTCCGCCAGAGGATGTTGCAACTTCAATGAATACACTCCGCGATGTAATTGAGCGGCGCACGAACCTTTTTGGAGTTTCAGAACCAATTGTTCAGATTGAGAAAAGCTCAGTATTTGCGGAAGGTGAAAGGGAGCAAAGGCTCATAGTGGAGCTTCCCGGCGTAACGGATATTTCCGAGGCGACAAGAATAATAGGCGAGACTCCGCTTCTTGAGTTCAAACTCGTAAACGAAGAAGCAACACCGCCAGAAGAAGACGAGGAACTTACGCAAGAGAGAATTGATGATTTATTCCTTGCGACAGACCTTACGGGGCGTTTTCTGGAAGGCGCTCAGCTTGAATTTGGGACAGGGCAAGACGGACATCTCGTAAATGAACCAATTGTTCGTCTTGATTTCACAAAAGAAGGTGGAGATCTATTTGCGAAAATTACAAGAGAAAATATTGGGAACACGCTTGCAATCTTTTTAGATAATGACTTAAAATCGGCTCCTGTAATTCGTGAGGAAATCCCCGACGGAAGCGCCATTGTCTCTGGAGGTTTTACTCCTGATGAAGCAAAAACACTAGTCCGCAATTTAAATTTCGGAGCGCTTCCCGTGCCAATTGAATTGCTTTCTACACAGACAATTGGCGCATCACTCGGCCGTGATGCGGTCGATAAAGGCATTGTCGCAGGAATAATCGGATTGATTGCCGTTGCGCTGTTTCTAATACTTTGGTACAGGTTGCCGGGTGTTGTAGCCGCAGTTTCACTTACTATTTATATTGTTATAATGCTTGCACTTTTTAAATTCATACCAGTGACACTTACTGCTGCAGGCTTTGCTGGCTTTCTTCTCTCAATGGGTATTGCAGTTGATGCTAATGTCCTTATATTCGAGAGAATGAAAGAAGAACTCAGAAATGGCAGTGATACAGAAGAGTCAACGCATAAAGGATTTGCACGTGCATGGCTTTCAATAAGGGACGGCAATATTTCAAGCATTATTACTGCAGTAATTTTATTCTGGTTTGGCACATCTTTAGTAAAGGGTTTTGCTCTTACATTTGGAATTGGAATTATTATAAGCATGCTTACAGCTATAACCATTTCAAGAACTTTCTTGTATGCACTTGGCAATTATCAAAACAGAGGGATATCAAAGTTTTTATTTGGAAGCGGTATTAAATAAAAAATTATGTTTATAGTGCTTTACAGAAAAATGTTTTTCATACTAACCGCAGTCATCATAGGACTTGCAATTTTCTCCATAGTCTTTTTTGGACTTAATTTTGGCACTGATTTTACAGGGGGCGCAATTACTGAAGTCAGTTTTCCCGCAGAACGTCCACCAAAAGAAGCTCTTGAGAGACAGTTGCAGAATCTGCCGATTGGTGCCTTCTCTCTGCGTCCCACGGGAGATGATGGATATATATTGCGAACTAGAGATCTGATTGAAGAGGAACGCATTGGTGTCTTAAATGCATTATCACTCAATAACACAAAGGAAGTTGTGCAAGAAAGGTATAATTCAATTGGCCCGACTATCGGAAGCGAACTTCGTAATAAGGCATTTGTCGCAATAGGGATTGTAGTTGTTGCAATTATTTTATTTGTTGCATTTGTATTCAGAAAAGTTTCCCACCAGGTATCTTCATGGAAATATGGAATTATTGCAATAATTGCACTTATTCATGATGTTATAATTCCTGTAGGGATATTTGCATTCTTGGGATACACAGTTGGCGCTGAAATTGACGTTCTGTTTGTTATGGCGCTTTTGGCAATACTCGGGTATTCAGTCAATGACACAATCGTTGTCTTTGACCGTGTGCGTGAGAACCTTCGTCTCAATAGAGAACATGGAAGTCGAGAGGATTTTGAACTGACTGTAGGAAAAAGCTTAAACCAGACATATATTCGCTCCATAAACACATCACTTACTACACTTTTCATGCTCCTTGCATTGTTTTTTATCGGAAGCGAAGCAACACAGAACTTTGCTTTAGTTTTGGCAACAGGAGTTGTTGCCGGCACATATTCCTCCATTTTTCTTGCAACACCGCTTCTGGTGACTATTGGTAAACGGGCTTTAAATAGATAATATAAATACTTGACCTCTTTTTATATACATATATAATGATAATACTGCCAAAAGGGGCGGTTTTATATGAATGAACTTTGACAATAATTTAAACAGCCAAAAACAACACAAGGTAAGTAAAAAAAATAACATAAAAAAGTATAAAAATAATAAAAGAAAATTTATATTTTTTCTTTTGTTTCGTTCAAAAAAATTAGAGTATAGTCGCTTTTTAAGCGACTAATTCAAATTCTTATTTAGAGTTTGATCCTAGCTCAGGGTGAACGCTGGCGACGTGGATAAGGCATGCAAGTCAAATGAGCCTTTGGCTCATGGCAGACGAGGTAGTAATGCATAAGTACGTACCCCAAAGTCGGGCATAATCAGTCGAAAGATTGGATAATTCCCGATAGTCTCGCAAGAGTAAAGTTTTTTCGCTTTGGGAACGGCTTGTGTGGTATCAGCTTGTTGGTAGTGTAAAGGACTACCAAGGCTATGACGCCTAGGGGAGGTGAGAGCCTGACCCCCACCGATGGAACTGCGATACGGTCCATACTCCTACGGGAGGCCGCAGTCGAGAATCTTCCGCAATGGGCGAAAGCCTGACGGAGCGACGTCGCGTGGTTGATGAAGTCCTTCGGGATGTAAAAACCTTTTATGAAGGAGAAAGTTCTGCTTTTAGCAGATTTGATGTTACTTCATGAATAAGGGGCTGCTAACTCTGTGCCAGCAGCAGCGGTAATACAGAGGCCCCAAGCGTTACCCGGAATCACTGGGCGTAAAGTGTATGTAGGCGGTTGTGTTAGTCTTCTGTTAAATTTCCGTGCTTAACGCGGAGTCCGCAGGGGAAACGGCACAACTAGAGGGTGCGAGAGGTCTATGGAACTCATGGTGTAGGGGTGAAATCCGTTGATATCATGGGGAACACCAAAAGCGAAGGCAATAGACTGGTGCACTCCTGACGCTGAGATACGAAAGCGTGGGTAGCGAACGGGATTAGATACCCCGGTAGTCCACGCCCTAAACGATGTCCGCTAGCTCTTTGGAGTATCGACCCTCTGAGGGGTGAAGCTAACGCGTTAAGCGGACCGCCTGGGTAGTACGGCCGCAAGGCTGAAACTTAAAGGAATTGGCGGG
>DCWL01000009.1 GCA_002327585.1 Candidatus Phycocordibacter aenigmaticus | reverse complement strand
TTTTCTATGTTTTTCTCCAAATGAAACTCCAGGGTAATCAAATATAATATTTTCAGAATTGCTAAATTTACTCAAATCTAAAGTATCTCCCGGCGGAACACGTACTAAAATTTGCAGATCAGACGACAATTCACCTTCTTCAATTGCATTATCAAGAATCTCAAAAAACTTCCAGTCAATATCAGAGAATTTATCACCTATCGGTGACAAGAAAATCAAATGTTTGTTTTTATCCGCATTTATTTTCTTTAAAAATTTTTCTCTTGAAGTTCTTTTTTCATTTATATATGGATCAAAATGAGGTAGTCCGGACACAAAAATATCTTTTTCTTCCATGTCAGCATATTTTTGTGCTTCTTTCTTTATAATTTCATTGTGTACTATCATTTTGTCCGGTTTTGTACGTATAATTCCTTTGGCGGTCAGATAGTCCCACGAACGCACCATACCTATTGTTAAAATTTTTCTTTTTTGTGCCTCAAGTATAAATTGTGTATCAAAAATATGTTTTATATCTGTTGAAAATACTAATTCAGGTTTATATTTTTCAAAATAATAATCCAACACTGTCTTCCCAGAGAAATAATAGTTAATTGCTCTGAATAATTTCCTTATAAATTTAAATCTACCTAAAGTTGATATACTTTGTGCTACTGTATATTGCCACTTGTTATTATATCCCCTGAATGATTTTCTAATGATTTTCATTGTTTTTGTGTGGAGTAATATAAATGAAAATTGCTGAAATATTGCAGACCTTTTTGGAAGAATATCTTTCTTGATCCCTTCAATGATTATGTTATTAAAATTCCCAAATTTTTCCTGGAAATAATCTTTCTTAAAATCCGGTACAAAAATAACAACCCGAACATTGCCGGATTCTAGTATATTCTTTAATATTCCGCTCTCTAATATTCTAGACACTAGTCCATGAAAGCTGGTTATAAAAATCGTTTTTTTATTCATTTTATCTCAATAATATGTAACAAATATGATAAGATTTAAGTTCCAATATCTTATAAGACCTCAAAATAGATAGTTATTATAGCAAAATACATATGAGTGAAAACAAAGTGAAAATCATAGTGACTTTGGGCCCATCTACACGCACAGAGGAGAATTTGCGTAAGATTAAAGAAAGCGAAGTTGATTTTGTAAGGATTAATATGTCTCACTCTTCAGCTCGCGATTTACGTTATTATATAAAACTATCAAAGAAGGTTGGTATCCCTTTTATTATTGATACAGAAGGATCACAAGTGCGAACAGGAGAATTAAAGAATGCTCCTGTCTATTTCGAAGAAGGAACGAGGGTTGTGCTTACAAATAAAAAGATTATCGGTGACAAGACAAAAATAAGTATTCATCCGGCAGAGATTCTCTCACAGCTTGATGTTGGAGATGTTATTTATTGCGACCTGGGTTCACTTATTTTAAGAGTTCATGACATTAAAGATGCTGCTTCTGGACATATTTTTGCCCAAGTAATTACTTCAGGATTTTTAGGAAATAACAAAGGAGCAATGATTCACTCTATGATGCCCAATAAAGAATACAACCTCCCTGTACTTACACAAAAAGATTATAAATCAATCAAACTAGGATTAAGCGAAGGAGTTGGTTTTATAGCAGCATCATTTATGCGTTCTGGTAAATCTGTAGATGAAGTTCGTCGTGCGACGAAAGGCAAAATGAAAATCATTTCAAAGATTGAGTGTATTGATGCGTTAGAGAATTTGTCAGAAATTATTCAAAAATCTGACTATCTTTTTATTGACAGAGGCGATTTAAGCAAAGAGATAGCAATTGAAAGAATTCCGTTTACACAAAAAATAATTATCAATGAGGCTCACAAAAAAGGAAAAAAGTTGTTTGTAGCAACAAATCTTTTGGAGACAATGATCAAAAATCCAAAACCAACACGAGCAGAAATACACGACATTGAACAAACTATCCTTGACGGAGCATACGGTATTGTTCTTGCGGCAGAAACCGCTGTTGGAAAATATCCTTTTGAATGTATTAATACATTCAATCGAATTATAGAGCATGTAAATACCCACGTTTCCCAGAAACATATTCCTCACGGCAGAAAAAGCGGTCATACACTCACAAAACCACGTTATCTGGATACGAAGAATATGACTGATTCACTTATAGAGCCTCACGGAGGACGACTGGTAAATGGACTCATTGAAAAGCCTGATAAAAAAACATTGTCTCTTTTGCCTAGTATAGCGGTTTCTGATGAACAATATATGGACGCAGAACAAATAGCACTTGGCACTTTTAGCCCTCTTGAAGGATTTCTAGGAAAAGCTGACCTTAAGTCAGTACTCGACTCTATGCGTCTTTCCAATGGTGTGGTGTGGCCTGTTCCTATCGTACTTGCAGTGTCAAAAGAAGATGCAGCTCCCCTTTCAAAAGGAAGCGATGTTGTACTCACCGACCGTTCTGGAGAACCGTTCGGTATACTTTCTCTTAAAGAAAAGTATTCTATCGACAAAAAAGAATATGCAAAGAAACTTTATAAAACACTGGACGAAACGCATCCAGGAGTACGCGAGGTTTTAAATATGCCTCCTATTCTTTTGGGAGGAAGGGTGTCGGTATTTCGACGCCGAGAATCTTCGCATAAATGTTATGAACTAACACCAAGGCAAGCACGACGACTCTTTGAGGAACGTGGGTGGAAAACAGTAGTTGGATTTCATACCAGAAATGTTCCTCATCGCGGACATGAATTCATCCAACTTGAAGCACTTAAAAAGACATACGCAGATGGTCTTTTTGTTCATCCCGTTATAGGCAAAAAAAAGGCAGGTGATTTTCAAACAACACCAATTGTGAAAAGTTACGAAATAATGACTCGTGATTTCTACCCTAAAGGTAAAGTTATATTTGGAACATTCGCTACCTTTTCACGCTATGCTGGTCCTCGTGAAGCAATCTTTACAGCACTGTGCAGAAAGAATTTTGGATGCAGTCACTTTGTTGTTGGAAGAGATCATACTGGTGTTGGAACATTTTACAAATCAAATGCATCTCATAATATATTCAACCAATTTTCTGATTTAGGAATAAAAACAGTAAAATTTGATAAAGTATTTTATTCTAAAAAATATAAATCTCATGTGCATGAAAAAGACGCGCCAATTCATAATAAGAAAGATAAACTTAATATCAGCGGTACCGAAGCACGAAAGATATTTGAAAATGGAAAAACTCCTCCAAAGTGGTTTATGCGTCCAGAAATCTCTCACATTATTACAGATGTATACAAAAAATCAGAGAATATATTTGTAAAAGAAAAAAGGGGAAATGTGATATGGTTTACCGGTTTAAGTGGCTCTGGTAAAACAACTCTCGCACAGAAACTTTACAGTGAGTTGAAAGCACGAGGTAAAAATGTCGCCTTACTTGACGGCGATGAGGTGCGAAATATACGCGGCAAACGACTTGGTTTTTCGCGTAAAGATATACGAGAAAACAATTTGCTCATTGCCGAACATGCAAAAAAGATAAGCACCGAATACGATATCGTACTTGTAGCAGTTATCTCGCCTTACCAGAAGGACAGAGAACAAACACGGTATATAATTGGAGAAAAATATATTGAAGTTTTTGTTAATTGTCCCTTAAATATTTGTGAGAAACGCGACAGCAAAGGACTTTACAAAAAAGCTCGTGCAGGAGAAATTAACAATTTCATTGGTTTAAGTAAAAAAAATCCATACGAATCTCCACTCAATCCAGATATAGAGATAAAAGCTGATAAGATTTCTGTAAAAGAGAGCGCGCGCAAAATTATTGCCAAATTATTTCCAAAAATCAAGCCGTCTGTTTAATAGTGTTTCAAGTTCTTCTATTTCATTTTTGTAGAATTCTTTAAGTTGCTCATGCATGGCAGAATCTATAGTAGATTTTTCAAATTTTTGAGAATTTCTTTTATATCTGTTTAAATGTTTGAGTTTTCGTAATAGTTTACGTACACCTAGTTTTCTAAATATAGGGCGTACTGTATTCGGTATATTTTTATAAAAACTAATGAGAATATTTATAATACTCTGTGCATATAACGAATAGAATTTTCTCTTTGTACGATCATAGATATATCTATTAATACTTGGTGGCACTACAGATGGATCAACCCCAAGAAATGAAAATAATTTTTGTATTTCCTGTTTTGGATTTTTTAAAAATTCTTCATAAAATATAATGTAGATATTTTTTTTCGGAAAAAGCATCTGATAGTATTTGATATAATAGGCATATGAGCCATGAGCAAGATATTTGTATTTATCTTCATGGTTAACAATATATCGAAAACTATAGAACGGCATGATGGTCGCATTATATTTTCTGTTTATGTATTGCGAGTGCGCGCGTAAGGCAGGGTTGCGGAGACACATAATAATTTTTGCATCAGGATTGTGTTTTTTTATACGTAGCGCAGCTTTTTCTGAATATAGATACAAATTGGACCATTCGCCTTTTATTTTTTCTTTCACACCACAATGTTTGAAGCGTTTAGCAAGCCACGAGATTCCTTGGTTATATCTATTGTCATATAAAAAGAAGTGAGGTTCTGTCTCACTTAAAACACAAACATCAGGATGCTCTGAAAGACACTTGCTAATCCATGTTGTTCCAGCTCGTGGCGTTGCAACGCCAACAAAATTAAGTTTTAAATCTTTATTTACCATGTTTTGCTATAAAAAATAGTTTCTTTACACGTTTAGATGATTCTAAAAAAAGTTTTTTAAAGAATATCCTATCATCCTTATTATAAGTAAAAAAGTCCTTGGATAATGAAATCTTTATCTCCTTTTTTGCAATACGCCAGTATATCAATGTTCCTATGACAACTGATATAATAACTCGTTCAAACGCCATTCCAAACAATCCAAAAAAATGAAGCAGTATTACAGGAAGTAAAAGACCTAATATTATATAAACAGTATTTATATAAAATAGATATTTCTGCCTGCGCAAGGCAACAAGAAAAGCAGTGCCAATACTGCGGAAACTCAAGGCAAACAGTGCCAAAAGAAGCACTTGGAATAGTGGAACGGAATCGGCATACTGAGGAAATACGATTGTAATGCCAGGAGATACTATGAAAAATCCTACTGCGACAAATATCATTGCGATAATAAACAGATATTTTGTTCCTCTAATAAGTATTTTCTTGGATCTTTGTTTATCATGTATTTCATGCGGTATAAGGGCTGCAAGAGTGGCTGTTGGGAAAAGCCCCTTCAATGCTCCGTACAGTGATTCGGCAACTGAAAATACAGCAACCGCTTCAGTATTTATGAAAAATTTGATGATCCATAGCCGTATGTCCGCAGTGCTTCTTGATAAAGACTGGCTAAATAAAGACCACTTACCATAAGTTCTTACAATGCGTAGCATTATCTTATCTTTGGCAGTAGTGATATTCTTCCACGGATTATACAGCTTAATAAAAGAAGGAATAAAAATGATCATTGCCACAAAAGAAGCGCCTATATGGGCTATGAAGGCTTCCTGCATTCCAAATGAAGTAAAATATATAAAATAAAGCATAGTTACTAGCTTTAAACTTTTGTATACAATCGGACGAAAAGCTATTAATCCGAATTTAAGCCTTGCACGAAACAAAATTTTCATTGAGCTATAGAACGCATCAATCAAGAAAAGCGGCGAGAGTATGCGAAACAAAGATGCGACATCCTGATCATAAAAATCTGCGACAATATTTGCTCCGAAGAATAAAAAAAGTGACAGGAATAGAGAAGAAAATACTCTGAACTTAAAATTTTCAAGATATAATTTCTTTGCACTGCTCTCATCGCCTTTTGCTAAAAAACGAGATATATCATTGAATATAACACCTATTAATGATTTAAGAAAAAATCCTGAAAAAATTGAGTATACAGACAATACAAGAATATATACACCGTATTTAAATACCTCAAGGTTTGAAATTATAATAAAAGCGTTTACCGCACCAAGTAATTTAGCGACAATCCCCCATCCGCCTAAAAGCACCTCGCCTTTTACGTAAGATTTTAGAAATGAATGATTTTTATCTGACATGTTGTATTAATTGAAGAAAAGACTTCGCTGTTTTTTGCCATGAAAATTCTTTTACACGTTCCGAGCTTTTTTCTGAAAGTTTCCGTCTGAATTCTTTGTCATTTGAAATTTTAATCATAGCACTTTTTATCTCATCTACGTTTAGTGGGTCAACTAAAATCCCTGCGCCACCTGTAACTTCTGCAGAACCTTGCCCTCTTGAGGTAATAGTTGGCGTGCCACATGCTCCTGCTTCAAGTACAGGGAAACCAAAACTTTCAATCAAGCTTGGGAACACAAGCGCTTCCGCGTTTCTATACAAAGATGAAAGTTCAGCGTCATTTGCATGACCAAAAAATATTATATCGTCTTTCAGATTATTCTTGCCAATATATTCAAAAACTTTTTCTGAATACTTGTTCCCTGTCTTTCCGGCTATAACAAGCTTGTGCGGTAGATTGTTCTTTTTGAATTCTTTGAATGCTTTTACGATATTTAATGTATTTTTTCTCTCTTTTACAGCTCCTATTGTAAAAAAATACGGTTTCGGAATAGCAAGATTTTTAGGCGGTATTTTACAAATATCTCTAAAACCATTGTAAATTATAGCTATTTTAGCACTATTCACTCCAAATAATTTCATGTCTTCATTTTTTGTATATTCCGATATAGCAACAACCTTGTCCGCCTTATTTAGAGATAATTTATGAAAATAATGCAGTATTTTTGAAAAAATATACTGTTTTAGATTTTCTGCCTTAACATAATGATACGGAAAATCGTGTGTTATAACAATTGTTCTTTTTAATTTATAAAAAAGTGGGAGAGTAGGAGTTACAAATATATAAACATCTGATTTCTTCGCAAACAAAAATCCTATGTCGCGCCATAATTTCCCAAAACCAAGCGAAACAACTTTGAAGTTTTCACCTTTAAGATCAAGTGATGCTTTTGACTTTGTATAAATTATATATTTATTTTCTTTATCAATCTCAAGAAGCGCTTTTGTAAGCTCATAAGCATATCGTCCAAGCCCTGACGGTTTATCTTCTCCATATGGATGTAAAATTATTCCTATAGTCATATTTTATCTTCAAAAAAATTAATTGCATGCTGTGCACGATTTTCCCATGAAAATTCTTTGACTTTCTCGTATGCATTCTTTGCTCTCCTGGCTGCTTCTTGTTTATTATTCATCACTTCACTTATTGTATTTTCTAGATCATCCTCATCATCAGGATTATGAAAAAATACTTCCTCGTTTGTCACAATCTGTTCAATTGCAGGAGTCCTTGATACAACAATTGGTGTTTTATAATTCATAGATACAAAAAGTTTCATAGGTGATGTGTATTTATAGGAATATTCATTCCTTTTTGTACCTGTGACTAATACAACATCAGCTGCTTTTGACCAAACGGGAATTTCAGAGATATTTATCTGTCCCAAAAAGTTAATATTATCAGGAATCTCAACATTAAATCCTTTTATATCTTCAAGTTCATTTTTTGTTCCGCCTGCGAAATAAAACTTCACTTCTTTTTTCTTTTGAGCTACTTTAATAATAGTATCAAGGCCTTTCCAATCTTGGAAACTTCCTCCGTAGAAGACAATCTTTCCATCTTCACTAAGCCCCAAATGTTTTCTTGCATCTTTCCTACGGCCTGAAAAAGTTCTCTCCAAATTAACGCCATTTGGAAATACTATAATTCTATTTTCGAGCCTGTTGAACGCTCTGACAAGCTGGTTTTTTGTGAAATCATTTATTGTAATAACCCCACTGATATGCTTCATAAGCCACTTATAAGGCCATGTGCGACGTTTTGGACCATGTATATCAAAGAATATTGGCCTCTCTAAAAGAGGGAGGAATATAAAGGAAATTGGGTCAATATCCATAGAGTATATTACGTATTTATCTCTCTGACATAGCAAGTATATGTAAGATGATATGCCAAATATTAACGAAGAGAAAACAAACCCTAAATAAGTATGTTGGACTATATTTATAGTCCATAGCTTTTTAACTTTAAATCTGGTCTGTATATCATAATATTTAAATGGATCATCTTTAACTTTATTTTTTCTTCTTGGGACAATGAGTGTTACATCAGTGCCACTGTGTATAAAGGCCTCACACATTTTTGCGATTTGAAGACCGTGCGCTTTCTCTGTTGGAAAACGAATATTTGCAACATAATTTATTTTTTCTTGCATATAACTAAATATCCAGAAGTCATAATGTTCTTCACTTCATTTTTATTATTTATCTCTCCATACTGTTTCGTAAGTACAAAAGAAAACAATTTTGTGATTTTTGAAAGAATAAACCAAAAAAGTTTAAATGGTTTGAAGTGTAGCGTGTCTGTTTGATATCCAATTCTCTGCATCAACACTCCAAGTGTCTCTATAGTATTTTCATCTTCATGAAGCTCAACTATTTCAAAATCTTTTAAAAGATTTTTAAGTCCATACTCTGTAAATCGAAAATAATCATTTGGAACTTCATGAAGTGGCATAATAAATCTTGTCGTCAAAATTAAAAGCCCGTCTTTTTTCAAAACTCTTTTCATTTCTTCTATTGCCTTGAATGGATTGCAAAAATGTTCAAGCGCTTCAGTGCATAAAACATTGTCAAATTCCCCATTCTCAAATACTTTCATATCATGAACATCAGCAACTACATCCACATCATTGTCATCTACAATATCCATAGAGACTCTATTTGGAAAAAATCCTTTATATGGATTCCCACCGCTTCCTACATCAAGCGTACGCAGAAGTGAAGCATATTTTTTTATATGCCTGTCAAAATTCTTTCTTGTCATTTTTGACATTAATCCTGTTTTGTAAAGAGCGGAGACCGCTCCTTTTTTTATCTTTGATGTCATGTTTATTTATATTTTATTTCTTTCTTTAAATTACGCGCAAGTAAATTTAGACTATGCTTTTCTACGGCTTCATACCTAAGTAATTTACCGATTTTCTCCATTTCTTCATCAGATAATGACAAGATATATTCTACTCTATCTGCTAAATTCTCAGCCGATCCGTCAAAAAAGAGCTCCGGTGGCACACTTCCCTTGAGAGATTCGTTCTCTATAATAGATATTGTCTCGCAGGCCATTGCCTCAATAATTGCTTTATCAAAGCTTCCGGAAGGCGTTAAATTGACGAAAATACTAGCTTTATTGCATATATCCGGTATTTCTTTATATGAAATGCCTCTTTGAAAGATAACCTTATTTTTATGCTCTAAGACACGGGCTGTATCTCTTGTTTTTTCATAATATTTTCTATCTCTATCTGTTGGATTCCCATATATATATGCTTCAAATTCAATACCCTTTTTATCTAATTCAACAAGAGCATTTATTAAAACATCTATATTTTTAACAGGAGAGATTCTTCCAAATGAAAGTATAAATCCTTTTTCTTTTTCTATACTTCTATTTCTTTTAAACATTTCCGTATCAATACCAATCGGCATAATCTTTGATTTCTTGAAACGTGCCATGTATGCAAATGGTGATGTATAAAATACTTTCTTGGAGAATATTTTTGCAATTCTTGCTCTTACTCCGCCTTTTTTGTGATTATACCAGAGATATATGTTTTTTCTCAAAATCATTCGGAACAATCCTCCTAAGACAGCGTATTCCGGATTCATATGGACAAATACTGCATCATATTTTTTTCTTTCTCTGAAAATATACTTATAGAAATTAAATATGTATTTAATTCTTGATTTTCCATTTTCTTTTCCGAGAGAAAGTACTTTTACATTTTTTGGTAAATCATATTCACCAACCTGTAAAGCTATTACTGTTATAAATTCATAATACTTTGCAAATTCCAAAATCCACCGGTGAAAAAAACCAAGAATATCGTCATCTTTATCAACTTTTTGAGTGACTATTAATAATTTCATTCTGTATGAGATTTATCAAAGTCTTTTCCATATACACTCCCAAGTAACCTTAAATCTTTACCGCTGTTTTGTAAAAGTTTAATATTTTTTCGTGCCATTTTTTCAAGTAAATCTTTACCTTCCTTGTCATTGATCATCTGATTATATATCTTAGAAAAAGCTGCGAAATCTTTTATAAAACAATTGCCACCAGCTCCGCGCCCACTTTTATGAATTGGGTCCAAATGAGTACTGCCGATACGTGAATCTGCCGTCATATTATTTTGTATCACTTTCCAATCAACACCATCAAAGCTTTGTGATAAATCATAAAGCATATTTATGAATGTTACTTTAAAATAAAACCAGCAATTTCCTCCATATTTGGTAAGTTCTGCCTCTTTTGCGGTACATATTGTTTTGTAATTAGCATTTGGAAGTATATTCATTACTTTTTGCGCTACATCTTTATATTTTTGTGAATTTACAGGTAAGCCTATGATATTTCTGTCTGGATGTGACGCGTCTTTCTGCGCTGTAACTTCAGTAAGAAACTCTGGGGAATGTAATACAAAAATATTTGGGTTTTCTTTTTGTATGCTCTCGGTTGTCCCTGGTAAAATAGTTGATTTTATTACAGCAATTTTTCCCTTTCCAACAAGTTTTATAACTTTCTTTATAACACTATCATCAAATCCATCTGGAGTTGTCGGTGTTGGTACAGCTATAAAAACAATATCACAATCCTCAATATGTTCTTCATTTTTATAATGAGGTTCTTCAAGGGCATAACGGACAATATGAAATCCACGTTTTTCAAAATCATTGGCATAATTTTTTCCTATAAATCCTTGTCCTATAAATCCTATTTTTTCTTTTTGCATATAAATGATTGTTTGAATCTCTCTAAATATTCTTGTTTATTCTCATATGGATAATTCTTAAGGTCACCTGTTTTTCTCCCACTTTCTATATATTTAACTATATTTAGAGCCACAGAGTCACGTTCTGTGATTTGGGCTCCTGCCTCAAAAGCAATGCCTGCATCTGTAGAGAGCACATAAAGCCCCGAGGCAAGAGCCTCTATTATAGCCATTCCATAGCCTTCATAGTCCGATGTTACTAAAAGAAGGTCTGCGGTTTTGTAGTATGAATAAATAGTTTTTTTATTCTGCCATCCATCAAAGATAATACTGTCTTGTGATTTTAGCGTTTTACGCTTACTGCCATCCCCAACAATTACAAGTCCTGTTTTGGGATATTTCTTCACCACATCTTTCATTGCAGATATTGCAAGTGGAATATTTTTCTCTTTCTCCAGTCGTGATATCATCAGAATTATATTCTCAAACTGTGGATATTTTTTGCGCAAATCTACGGTTATAGATACATTTCTTATTTTTTCTATATCAATAAATATTGGGAGGAGTTGAATTTTCGAGTCTTGTACTATATTTTTAAGTGACTCTGCAATTCTTTTACTTACAACACGAACACAATCTGCTTTGGGAAGAAGAAACTTTGCAATAGTTGTCCTTAATATGTTTAAAATTGAATTTTTAACAAAATATGGACTCAGGAAATCTGTGTGCACTTGCAATTGCAGTTTAATTTTAAATTTACGCGCTATAGTCCATCCGACAAATCCCGTTTCAAAAGGATCCTGACATGTAATAATTGAATTATGGATTTGGAATTTGGAATTATGAATAATTTGTTTACCTAATTTTGTTGCGTCACATATATAAAATAATTTACCAATTGAGTTGGTTGGATAAATAAATATATTTGGTGCTATTTTTAAATTATTAAATCCCCTGTGTGTATATACAATAATATGAAGCTCATCAAAAAGTTTTCCGTATTCTAACATACGATTTTTTATATCACTTTCGTCATCAAATATTTTTTTGTCTATACTTAACATTAGAACTTTCATATATTTTTTAACACTTCTGCTGTCTCCCTGATCATCCTCTCTTCGCTGAATTCCTGAACTTTCTTTTTCGCTTCTTTTACCAATTTATCTGCATATTTTCTGTCTTTTAAAAGTTTATTGACTGCCTTTTCAATTCCTTTTTTGTCATTATAGTCAATAAGTAAGCCATTTTTTTCATTTTCAATAATTTCAGGATTCCCACCTACATCGGTTGTCACAATCGGCACTCCGACATCCATCACTTCAAGAAGTTGGTGTGAGAATCCTTCGTATCCAGTATTGAGCACAAATATATCAGATGCCTTAATGTACCTAAGAAGCACATCTTTTTTAAGTGCACCTGTAAGAGCGATATCATTGGAAAGCCCTTTCTCGTCAATTAATTTTTGGAGTTTCTCCATATCGGAGCCAGAACCAGCGATAATGAGTTTTGCATCTTTAAATTTACTTTTAATGTTGGGGAAAATTTCAATTAAAGTATCAAAACCTTTCCAAGGAACAAGCCTCCCTATACTTATTATCAATTCCCCTTTGAATTGTAGAAGTGTCCGCAGAGTTTGCCTATTGCCACATTCTACTCCACACTTAAATCCATTGTGAATGATATTGATGTTATTTTTATCAATTCCCCACATTGAGATGATTTTTTTAAGATAATTACTTGGAACAATTATTGTTTCAGCATTTTTTGCCACCCATCTTTCAATTTTTCTTCTCATTTCTGTCAGCATGTCATACTTTTTATTCTGAAATTCTTCAACGTTTGAAAATTTTAATGAAACTTTGCTTTGTTGGTATTGTTCCCACGCATAATCTCCCACGACTTTCAATAAGAACTTTTTTTGCAGAATTTTAGATGCAAGTACGGCGGAAAATCCTACACTTACAGGATCCTGCGCAAAAATGACATCTGTCTTTTTTGCCCTGTTAATAATTTTGAAGAAATATACAATATGGCGAATAATTTTCGGCAAATATCTAACTTCTCCAAAACTTATAATTGTTATATCAAATCCACGCTTCGGCAGTTCATCAAAAAGCAATTTCGAATATGTAGCCGGGCCACCAATATCCGGCGGAAAAAGTCCTGTTGCTACAAGAATGTTTTTATTGGAGTTTTCTTTCATTTTATCAAAAACTTTTCCCTTCATATCTCTTGCAATTAAATCCCAGTCATATTTCTCTGATACCATCTGCTTTGCATTTTTTATTATCTTCTCCCTCAATTTATTGTTTTTTACAAGAAGTTCAATCTTCTCCGATATGCCCCTTGAATCATGAACGCCACAATAAAGCCCAGTATAGCCGTCTTTCAGGAAATCTGTAATGCCACCCACTTGAGTTGCTATAATAGGAACGCCGGAGGCCATGGCCTCAATAAAAGAGCTCCCCAGTCCTTCCGTAAGAGACGGGCGTACGAATACATCAGAAATATGCAGATATTGTGGCAGCTCATTATGTTTTATATCCCCAAGAAACAGTACTCTTTTTACAAGCTGAAGATCATTTGTCATCTGTCTCAATTGATAAAAAAGAGAGCCAGTTCCTGCAATCAATAATTTGTAATTTGAAGGTAGAAAAGTTAGAGCTTTGATAATATCTTCAACAGCATTCTTCTCCACAAGCCGTGAGGTGGTAATAATAACTTTCTCTTTTTCTGTAATTCCTAATTCCTTCTTTAGTTTTTTTAATTGAGAATTGGTAATTGAAAATTGAAAATTCTTAATGTCCGCTCCATTGGGAATTACTTCAAGTCCTCCCTCATACCCCATATCATAAGCCCACTGCCTGAGATATTTTGAGATAACCTGCACAAAATCAGCTTTTGTAAAAATCTTTTTAAAAAGCCCTCCGATAACAAACCAGAAAACTCCGGCTCTCTCTTTCGGATAACTCAAGCGATCTCCCTCTTGAAGAGTCAGAAGAAATTTGAGCTTAGGATAAGTCAATTTAAGAAACAAAGCCGCAAAACCATTCCTGCCCGCCATCATTGACCAGATAATGTCATATCTATTTTTTCTATGAAGCGCCAACGCTTTGAAATACGCTAAAAATGGAAAAAGTAATTTCGGGGATATGATTCTGTGAACATTTACATTTCCAATTTTTTCAAAACTCAGCAATGTTTTATCAAAACGCAGAGTCACCATGTCAAATGCAAAATCGCCTTTTTCAAGACGGTCTGTTATCTCTTTAATGGCAATTTCCGCCCCTGCCATAGTAGGATGATATGATGTAGAAAAAATCAATATCTTTCGCATATTACCAATATATAACCACATCTGACAAAAAAAGTCCCCCGCCTGAAGCGAGGGACTTTCCTGTCTTTATTCCTCTTTTTTAAATGGAAATCCCAAGCTTTTCAGGTATTCCTTCGCTTCTTTTCTGTTTTTTGCACTTGTCACGATTGTAATGGAGAATCCAAATATATCTTTAAGATCTTCATCCGATGTTTCCGGAAAAACTGTATGTTCTTTAACACCGATTGTAAAGTTTCCCATTTCATCAATTGACGTCGCTCCAAGCCCCCTGAAGTCCCTCATTCTTGGTATTGCTATGTGAATGAGCCTGTCCAGAAAATCATACATTCTCTGTCCCCGAAGTGTTACCTGATAGCCAACAACATCACCTTGCCGTGTTTTAAAGACGGCGATTGATTTCTTTGCGCCTTTTGCAGCTTCTTTCTGTCCTGTAATTTTAGCAAGACGATCCTGTATAACTTTTATTTTGTTCTTATCTTTAATTGAACCGATGCCGGCAGAAACAACTACTTTCTCAATTTTAGGTGTCTGCATCGAATTTTTATATCCAAGCGGACCCTTTAGGATATTAAAAACTTTATTTTGTTTTTCTTTAATTAAAATCATGATTTCTTTGCGTTTGAGACATGTATCGGCATTGTTTTATCTAAGATTTGTCCTTTTTGATTGTTCTTCGTAGGTTTTTGATGTCTTTTTTTGATATTTACCCCTTCAACAATAATCTGATCTTTTTTTGGAAGTGCACGCAAAACCTTCCCAGATTTCCCTTTGTCCTTGCCAGATATTATTACTACATTATCCCCTTTTTTAATAAACATAAATTATAAAATTAAAAATTGGAAATTAAAAATTTATAATACTTGTATTATGCTATACCACTTCAGGTGCAAGCGATACAATTTTTTGATAACCACGCTCCGCAATCTCTCTTGGAATTGGCCCAAAAACCCTTCCCGCTCTCGGTTCTTTTTTCTCTTTTTCTATAATCACAACAGCATTCTCGTCAAATGAGATGTAGGAACCGTCTGTCCTCCTGAAAGGCTTTTTTTGACGCACTACAACCGCTCTTAATATCTCCTTTTTCTTAACCTGCTTTCGTGGCTCGGCGCTCTGCACAGAAAGCACAACGACGTCCCCAATGCGCGCATATCTCTTCTTTGAATCCCCTATAATCTTAAAAACCCTGCCGATTTTTGCTCCGGAGTTGTCTGTCACCTTTACCAATGTTTGTGGCTGAATCATGATTAAATTATTTTAAATGCCTTGTCTTTCGATATAGGTTTTGTTGATTCAATATTTACTTTATCTCCCACTTTATGCATATTGTCTTTATCATGTGCTTTATATTTTTTAACTCGTTTTATATACTTACCGTATTTTGGATGTTTTACAAATCGTTCAACCGCTACAACAGCCGTATCTTTCATTTTGTCAGACACAACAATTCCAGAAAGGACTTTTTTCTTTTTCTCTGTTGTATTATCCATGTTTTTTTCTTGCATTTAATTCAGTTAAAATCCTTGCAACTTCACGCTTAAGATTTTTCCCCTCTTTCACATTCCGCACCTTGCTTCCCGCAATGCCAAATCGAAACGCACGAAGCTTTTCGCGTTTTTCGCGAATCTCTTTATCCAGTTCTTTTTCGTTTTTGCTTTTTAAATCTTTCATATTATCTGCTTACGACTTTTGACGTAAGAGGCAGTTTCGCTCCAGCTTTTCTGAGAGCCTCTCTTGCCACTGACTCCTCCACACCATCCACTTCAAATATTATAGCTCCGGGCAGAACTTCAAACTGATATCCCTGAATATCTCCTTTTCCTTTTCCCATTCCGACTTCCGCAGGTTTTGCGGTAAACGGCCTGTCTGGGAAAACTCTTATCCATACTCGTCCGGATTTCCCCATTGATCTTGATATAACTCTTCGTGCGGCCTCAATCTGATTTGATTTTATTCTCACATACTTCATTGATTTGAGTCCGTATGCGCCGAATGAGAGTTTTGTTCCGCGTGTTGCCGCACTGATTTTTTTCGGGTTCTTTCGTCTTGTCTGCCATTTTCTGTACTTTACTTTCTTTGGAAACAGCATAATTATTTCGTTACTTTTTTATCAGAAAAGATGTCTCCTTTATAAATCCATACTTTAATGCCCAGTACTCCATACGGAAGATACGCTTTCTCTTTCGCAAAATCAATATCTGCGCGAAATGTCTGAAGCGGTATTCGCCCTTTCTTGAGCTCCTCTCTCCGTGACATTTCCGCTCCTCCCAGTCGTCCTGAGAGGGCTATACGTACGCCCAAAACGTCACGATTTGCCATTACTTTGTCAATCGTCTGTTTCATAACCCTTCTGAAGGTCATTCTCTTTTCAAGCGCTTCAGCCACCATCTGAGAAACTACAGCGGCATTTGACTCTGGAGACCTTATTTCCTCAATGTCCAGTTTAATCTCTGGAGAGTCCGTAAGATGAAGTTTTGAGATAACTTTTACAATGTCATTTTTAAGCTTCAGCGCTCCCTCACCGCTTCTTCCTATGATAAGTCCAGGGCGCGATGTTTTGATGATTATCCTTAAAGTTTTTTCTCCTCTCTCTATTTCAACAGAGCTCACATAAAATCCGCGCAAGCGCTTCTCAAGATACTGCCGGATTTCCGTATCGCATTTTATAAACTCGCGGTATCTCTTCGGATCAGCGGAAAACCATCGGGATTTCCAGTCCCTTAAAATTCCCAATCTATGTGCGTATGGATGTACTGTATGTGTCATAAAATAGTTGTTAGTTTTTAGCTTTTAGCTTTTTAGAAGTTTTTATTTGCGGTTTGGTATTTGATGCTTGTGATTTTTTCGATTGTTCTTCAAGAGCAATCGAGATGTGGCTTGTTTTTTTGCGTATCGGTGCAGCCCTTCCGCGCGCCCTTGGCCTGTATCTTTTGAAAACAATTCCTTCATTTACTTGTATGTCTTTTATAATTAAATTGTTTTTATCTCCTCCGGCTGAAGTTTTTGCATTTGCAACAGCAGATTCAACCAATTTTTTTATAAAACCATTTGCCCTCTTACCTCCAGTTGAAAGAAGAGTGAGTGCACGATTCACTTCCTTGCCGCGAATAGAGTCTGCGACTAAACGAACCTTGCGTGGTGATTGTCTGTAGTTTTTAAGTGTTGCGTGCATAATATTATTTCTTAGTTTCAGTTACTTCCTTGGCTGCTTTTGCCGCCGCAATCTCATTTTCTTTTTTCTTCTGTTCAAGCTCTTTCTGCATCTTACCGCCGTGTCGCAAGAATTTCTTTGTTATAGAAAACTCTCCAAATCTATGCCCAACCATTTCTTCTGTCACAAAAACGTCAATATGCTCCTTGCCGTTGTGAACTCCAAATGTAAAACCGACCATTTCAGGCGAAATCTGGCTTCTGCGCGCCCATGTTTTAACAGCACCCTTAATATCTCCGGGCTTCTTTCCCTCTACTTTCTTGAGAAGTTTTCCATCAACATATGGTCCTTTTTTAAGTGATCTTGACATATTGCCTAAAAAAACAAGCTCCTTCGAGCTTGTAAAAAGCTTATCAAATAAGGATAAAATGTCAAACGGATTCAGCGGTTTTTTATCGTCTCTTTCCGACTTTTCTTCTCTGAACAATAAGCTTATTGGAGTACTTTTTGGCGCGGCGGGTCTTTTGCCCTTTTCCTGTCGGTTTGCCCCATTTAGATACTGCGCGCCGTCTGCCTCGCCCTGCTCGGCCTTCCCCTCCTCCGTATGGATGGTCAACCGGATTCATAGCAGAGCCTCTGACAGTTGGTCTCCTGCCCATCCAGCGAGAGCGGCCTGCCTTTCCGATATTTATAAGCCGATGCTCTTCATTACTTACTTCTCCAATTGAGCCCCAGGCTTTTTCACTCACCTTTCTAACTTCAGAGGAAGGCATCTTCAGATGAGTAAATCCCGCATCGTTTGCGATAACTTCCGCGTAATTGCCCGCGGAGCGCGCGATCTTTGCTCCGCCTTCAGGTTTCAATTCAACATTGTATACAAAAGTACCGACGGGAATATTCTTAAGCGGAAGAGAATTCCCTATTTTAACCGCAGCGTTCTCTGACGCTATAATACTGTCTCCGACTTTCACGGTTTTAGGCAGAAGAACATATCTTTTCTCTCCGTCTTTGTATGAAATGAGAGATATAAATCCTGATCTGTTCGGATCATACTCAACGGTCTTTACAGCCCCTGGAATATCACGCTTGTCATATCTGAAACTCACATCTCGCCAAAGCTTTTTATGTCCGCTTCCTCTATGACGCATAGTAATTCTCCCACTATTGTTTCTCCCGACAGCGCGCTTAACTCCTTTACTTAGGGCTCTATGTGGCTCAGAGGAGGTCAATGTTTTTTTGTATGAGACCCCTGACATTTTCCGTCTTCCTGGCGTTGTTGGCTTATATTTTTTCATTATACTATTTCAATTTTATCTCCTTTTTTAAGATACACATATGCTTTCTTTCCTCCTGCTTTTACTCCATAGAGCCCACGAAACCGTGAAGAAATTTTCTTTGAAGGAATTTTTATGATATTTATCTTAACAGGGTTTACATTGTAATATTGTTTTATTGTGTCTGCAATATCTTTTTTCGTAGTATTTTTGTTAACTTCAAATACATACACGCCACGTTCAGCTTGCATTGTAGCTTTTTCTGTAATGCGCGGTCGCATTAGTACAGAGGATTGTTCTATATTGGTTTTTCTTCGTTTTTTATTTTGCATCTTGGTTTTTTATTTTTGCATTCAAAATATTTATTGACTCTTTTGGGTTGGACAGAATCAGATACTTATATTTCAAAACTTGGACAGGGTTTAAATTTCTTGCTTCATCAACAGAGACATTCCTGAAATTCCCAAAGCTTTTTTCGGTATTTTTATTTTTCTCACCAAGAGAAATCAGTGCTGCATTTTTCTTTTTTGTTGCAAGGTTTTTGAAACCAGAAATATTTGAAAGGGAATTAAGTACTTTTTTTGCATGTGCAGATTTCGGCTCTGAAAATGTAAATGTATCAACAAAAATTATTTCCTTATCTTTTAGTTTCTTCGACAATGCGATGAAAAGTGCTCTTGCTTTCATTTTTTTGTTTATTCTTTTTCTGTAATCTTTCTCTTTTCTGGGGCCGAATGTAACGCCTCCTCCGCGCCAGATTGGAGAACGAATAGAGCCATGTCGCGCCTGGCCTGTTCCTTTTTGCCTCCACGGTTTTCTTCCGCCACCTTTTACCTCGCTTCTGTCTTTGCTATGAGCAATAGGCAGCCTTTTATTTGCCTGCATAGAGATAACAACTTGATGAACTAAATCATTATTCCAGGGCACATTGAAAATGCTCTCCGGCAGTGTAACTGTGCTGGTCTCTTTGCCTTCTTGATTGTAGATTTTTGACTTCATAATAATCAATTTCCTTTGATCTCAACAAGTGTTCCTCTTCTGCCAGGCACAGCACCTTTTATAATGAGCTGTTTATTTTCTTTGTTAATCTGAAGTATCTGCGCTTTTTTTATTGTTACACGCTCCGTTCCCATTCTCCCACCCATCCTCGTTCCTTTAAATACTCTTTGAGGACCGGTCGCTCCGATTGAGCCTGGCTCACGTTCGGAGTGCTTCTGGCCGTGTGAGCGCGGACCACCGTGAAAGCCGTGCCGTTTTACAACACCCTGAAAGCCTTTGCCTTTTGATATTGCTGAGATTTCAATTTTATCCCCTTCATTAAAAACGGAGATGTCAATCTTGTCTCCTATTTTATACTCTTCCGCTGTATTTCTAAACTCTTTAAATCCACGAAAATTGCCAAGTTTTTTTGTATGCCCTTTCTGGGCTTTGTTTATTTTTTTCTCTTTTTTTTCTCCATATCCAACCTGCACTGCCTCATATCCATCTTTCTCCTTACTTTTTACTTGAGTAACAATAACAGGTCCCGTATTAAGTACAGTTGCCGAATGCACCCGTCCTTCCTTATCAAAAATCTGGGTCATATTCTGTTTTGTCCCTATAATAAACTTCATATACTATGAGTTATAAATATACACGAAAGTACGAATATAACTAAGAAATTTATATATTCGTACTGATTTATAATTCGTATTACTATATCATCTTTACATCAATGTTGACACCGGACGGAAGGCTTAAGTTTGTAAGCGCCTCGATTACCTTAGGAGACGGGTTTAGGATATCAATTACTCTTTTATGCACTCTCATTTCAAACTGTTCTCGCGCGTCTTTGTGTACAAACGATGATCTGTTTACGGTATACTTTTTGATTTCCGTCGGAAGAGGAATGGGGCCCACAAGCTTTGCATCATAACGTAATATCGTGTCCATAATCTGTTTTACCGAGCTATCAAGGACTTTATGTTCGTATGCGCGAACACGGATCCGAAGTTTCTGCACTTCACCTTTTTTCGATACCTTTGCTTTAACTGCCTTTAGTTTTGGTTTTGAAGATACTGCCTTTTTTGTAACCGTTGTCTTCTTCTTTGCCTGTCTGCCGGCAGGTTTGGCTGGCACCTTTTTAGTAGTTTTGCTTTTGGTTGTCGCCATCTTTTATTTACACAATAATCTTTGTCACGACTCCCGCACCAACAGTTTTGCCTCCTTCGCGGACAGCAAATCTCTGCTTTTCTTCAAGTGCGATTGGGGAAACAAGCTTTACCTTAAACTTTGTATTGTCTCCTGGCATAACCATCTCTGTTCCTTCAGGTAAAGTTGCCTCACCTGTGACATCAGTTGTTCTGATGTAGAACTGCGGCTTGTAACCGGTAAAAAACGGTGTATGTCGTCCTCCTTCTTCTTTTGTAAGGATATATGCCTCCGCTTCAAATTCAGTGTGAGGAGTCACGGATCCTGGTTTTGCAAGAACCTGTCCTCTGTGAATGTCTTCTTTCTTGATGCCGCGAAGAAGAATGCCAGCATTGTCTCCTGCTTGTCCTTCTTCAAGCGATTTATTGAACATTTCAATTCCAGTCACTGTTGATTTTGTCGTTTCTTTTATTCCGACAATCTCAATTTCCTCACCAACTTTTATTTTCCCTCTCTCAACTCGCCCTGTAACAACAGCACCCCTTCCTTCAATTGAGAAAATGTCTTCAATAGGCATAAGAAATGGCTTCTCTGTTTCTCTCTTTGGAATAGGAATGTATTCGTCAAGAGCTTTAGTAAGCTCAAGAATTTTCTTTGCCCACTCATCATCAACGGACTTAACATCAAGCGCTTTAAGGCCTGAGCCGCGAATAATTGGTGCATTATCGCCATCAAATTCATATTTATTCAAGAGCTCTCGTACCTCCTCTTCAACAAGATCAACAAGTTCTTTATCGTCAACCTGATCAACTTTATTGAGAAATACAATAACTTTTGGCACGCCAACTTGCTTTGCAAGGAGTATATGCTCCCTCGTCTGGGGCATCACGCCGTCAGGTGCCGCGACCACAAGGATTGCCCCATCCATCTGAGCAGCACCTGTAATCATGTTTTTAATATAGTCCGCATGCCCCGGCGCATCAATGTGCGCATAGTGGCGCGCGTCTGTTGCATACTCATTATGGGAAAGAGCGATTGTAATACCGCGTGCTTTCTCCTCAGGAGCGCTGTCTATTTCGTCAACCTTTCTCATCTTGACTGTATTTCCCGCCAAATTCAAAATGTGCAGGATTGCTGCAGTCAAGGTGGTTTTTCCGTGGTCAACGTGGCCAATCGTACCTACATTAATATGCGGCTTTGACCTGTCAAATGCTTCTGCCATAATAATTTTATTATATTAATAATTATTTTCTAATAATAAGCGACAACGCTTCGCACTCAACAAAAAAGCGCGTAAAGCGATAATTAATATATTAGCAGAATGTAAAAAAAAGTGCAAGATATATGTGAACTTAGTTAGATGTATGTAAAAAAAGACAAATGGATTGTAATAATACATTTGTCTTTTACTTTACGCGCAGTCTTATAAAGATTTGAGTATTTTCTTTATCTTTTCTTTGCCAGCATCATTTAATCTCATCTTAGTACGAGGGCGTTTAAGTCGTCTTTCCGGGATATCTGTATCAACTAAAGTTTTGATACATTCTTCACTCTCCCAATCGATTTCTCTACCTTCTATCCAATAATATTTACCTTTTTTATTTTTCAAGGCAGTTAATTTAGGAGTTAAATCCTGCATATCTATATTGATTCTAATCTCTGACAAACGAGCTCTGATCCACGGTGAAGTAACAAACTTATCTTCGGGTATTCCATTTAAGAGAACCAATATTATTTTAGCAAGACTTTCACCTGTTTTACTCATATTTTCAAGAATTTTTGTCAAATCTTTTTCATCTATACAGCTCTCAGCTAAAACATTGTTACTCATTTTTACCTCCTCTCTTTATCTTTATATTTGATTTTAATAAATCTGTTCCTCTCCGCATTCTATACAAATCTCAAAAAAAAGCAAACGAATTACAATGATTTATTTGCCTTTTATATAATTCTCCTTTCTTATAAAAGAGCGGGGGTAAGTCTTCTACTCATTTTATTACTATTTGTTGTTTTTGTGATGAAGTAATTCCACCATTCATCGCAATTTGATTTAGCAAGGTATGGACTTTCTACTGTTTTTTCATCCACACCGCTTATTCATAAGTCAAATAAAATTATTTTCTCACTTCTATTATCTCTTCTGCCACATTCTGCGGCACTACTTCATAATGGTCAAACTCCATAGTGGACGATGCTCGCCCTTCTGTCATTGAGCGAAGCGTTGTTGTATAACCAAACATCTCCGAGAGCGGAACTTTTGCATTTACAACTCTGTTCATTCCGCGGTCTTCCATACTCTCAATCTGTCCGCGCTTTGAGCTCAGATTTCCAGTGATGTCACCCATAAATTTCTCCGGTGTTACGATTTCAATTTTCATAATCGGCTCAAGTAAAACTGGGCTTGCTTTTTTTGCAGCATCTTGAAATGCCTTCGAGCCCGCAATCTTAAAAGCTATCTCTGATGAGTCAACATCGTGATGCGAGCCATCAAAAAGTTCGGCCGATATGTCAACAAGTTTGTATCCCGCAACAGTGCCTCGCTCCATTCCTTCTTTAATTCCTTTCTCAACCGCAGGAATAAACTCTATGGGAATAACCCCTCCTTTGATGCTGTTGATAAATTCAAATCCTTCTGCCCTTTTGATATTCTTGGGCACTTTAACACCCTCTTTAAGAGGTTCGAGCGGCTTGATTCTTATCTTGACATGACCGTACTGCCCACGCCCGCCTGATTGCTTGATGTATTTTGTCTCCGCCTCCGCCTGCTTTTGAATCGTCTCTTTGTATGCAACTTGCGGTTTCCCGACATTTGCCTCAACTGAAAATTCTCTTTTCATCCGGTCAACTAAAATATCCAAGTGGAGCTCTCCCATTCCGGAAATTATAGTCTCTAGTGTCTCTTGGTCAGAGGAAACTTTAAATGTAGGGTCCTCATCGGAGAGTTTTTTAAGCGCAATCCCCATTTTCTCCTGATCAGCTTTTGTCTTAGGTTCAATGCGGAGGTTTACCACCGGATCGGGGAAATCAATCTTCTCAAGAATAATCTGGTTTGCTTCGTCGCAGAGTGTATCTGATGTCCTGGTATTTTTAAGGCCCACAGCAGCAGCAATCTCTCCCGCATAAACTTTCTTTACTTCTTCGCGCGAGTTCGCATGCATTCTCAAGATTCTCCCTATTCTCTCTTTTTCGCCCGTTGAAGTATTGTAGACATAAGAACCTGCTTCAAGCGTACCGGAGTACACGCGAAAATATGTAAGTTGTCCTACAAAAGGGTCTGTCTGAAGTTTGAATGCAAGAGCCGCAAATGGTTCATCATCCGATGCTTTTCTTCCAATCTCCTCTTCTGTCTTTGGGTCAATTCCCTTTACCGGCGGAATATCAAGAGGAGATGGAAGATAATCAACAACCGCGTCAAGTACGAGTTGGACTCCTTTGTTTTTAAGTGCGGAGCCAGTAAATACCGGTACAAGCTCATTGGCAATTACCGCTTTTCTAATTACTTTTTTAATTTCATCTATTGGAATTTCTTTTCCTTCCAGAAAATCTTCCATAAGCTTCTCATCGTTTTCAACTACTTTTTCTATAAGTTCTTCCCGCAGTTTTTCCGCATCTTTCTTTAGATTCTCTGGCACTTCACCAACTCTTACAGTATTCCCCATCTCACCTTCAAAGTAACATGCTTTCATTTTCAGCAAGTCCACTACTCCTTCAAATTTTTCCTCTTCGCCAATCGGAATCTGCATACGAACAGCGTTTTTTGTAAGACGCTCCAAAATCGTTTTGAATGAGCGCTCAAAGCTTGCGCCTGTTCTGTCTATCTTGTTTATAAAACAAATTCTTGGAACTTTATATTTGTCCGCCTGACGCCATACTGTTTCTGACTGTGGCTCAACTCCCGCAACTCCGTCAAATACAACAACTCCTCCATCAAGCACTTTAAGAGACCTCTCCACCTCAACTGTGAAGTCAACGTGTCCAGGTGTGTCAATGATATTTACTCTATATTCTTTGGATTTGTCATTCTTTTCCTCATATGTTGCAGTCCAGAAGGCAGTTGTTGCGGCGGAAGTAATAGTGATTCCACGCTCTCTCTCCTGCTCCATCCAGTCCATCACTGCCTCCCCTTCATGCACCTCACCAATCTTATGAGACACGCCAGTGTAAAAGAGCACGCGCTCCGTAGTCGTTGTTTTTCCAGCATCAATGTGGGCAATGATTCCGGTGTTTCTTACTCTCTCTAGTGGATAATCCCTTTCCATAAAATTAAAATGGCCTTTCGGCCATGTTGCATACACTATACAGTATTATAAAAACCCAGGCAAGGGCGGAAAAGGGTTTTATTTAGTTTTTGGTGCAACCGATTTCGATTTGGGTGGCAGTGCAGGTGGCGCCTGTTCTCCAATGCGGCCAAGGCCAACAATAATATCTTTTTCCTTGCCCCCGAGTTGATTTTCTTTCTGCTTTTTGAATTGCATATCCACATGTCTCTATTGTAGTATTTCCTCTATAATGCGAACCTGTTGAACAAGCAGTACCATCTTCTCTATATGTCCCATGCGTACACTGGCCAGATCTGCCATCACAAAAATTACCACTTGAGCTGCTATAATTTTCTTTTGGAGTCCACCCAGACGGACAGCTTGAGC
>DCWL01000002.1 GCA_002327585.1 Candidatus Phycocordibacter aenigmaticus | reverse complement strand
TAGAAACTTACATATTTGAGAGTTGTGCGTTATTGAATGGTGAGAAAGTCGTTAGAAATACAGTTTAGTTGCTTGAAATAAGTTTCTTGAAGTAACACATAGTAGGAGTTAAATAAAAAAACATCCACTCTTCTGACCTATACAGAATGTGGGTGTGGTTTAAATTTTAACTATAGTTTTATAAGACTACATTGATTGTTTCAACATCCTTTTCGTTAATTGAAACTTCAACCTGTAATGATTTCTTGTCTATGTGTTTTATCTTAACATTGTCGTAATCATTACCAAGAATCTCACGGACTTTGTCTCTTTTTAAAGAAGTTTCTCGTCTATTAACAGAGCTGTCATCGATTTGAATTGATTTTATATACAAATCGTCTGAATAGATGTCAAAAAATCCAGTCAGGCTATACGTATAAGCATAGACAATGACACCATCTTTTACATCCATTCCGATTATACTACTCCAGCCATACCCTATATTGCTGGCATCTCTAATCAGACTTCTCAGAAGAATATCTAATACATCCGCTTTTATTTTGTTAATATCAATTTTCCCCTGTAATTGTTTTTCAATCCAATTTTTTGCTTCTTCAACAGTTGGTTCTGTCCCTCCTTTAACTTTAAGTCTCATAACACACTTCCTTTCAAATAAGATTAGATAAAATTATAGTTTTTGATACAGAACTAATTCACAATAAGAATAACATACATAAGTAAGTATGTCAACTCGTGTGGACCCGACAGGACTCGAACCCGCCACCTCCTCAGTGCAAATGAGGCGCTCTACCAGATGAGCTACGGGCCCATACTAAAATTATGTAATGATTATTCTACCTTATTTTCCATGAATCGCAAGTTCGATTAGATGATCCAAAAACTCCGGAAGCGAAGAGCCAGCGGCAGAAAGTGACTTTGGAACGAGAGATTTTTCCGTTAGCCCCGGAAGCGTGTTGACTTCAAGAAAATAGATTCCGCGAGGACTTACTATGAAGTCTGAGCGGGAGTAATGCCTTAAACCAAGCTCTCTATGGACTTCTTTTGCAATACGTTGTATTTCTTCCTTTATAACTCTATCAAGATGCGCTGGACAAACTTCCTGCGTCTCTCCACTATATTTTGCATTATAATCAAAAAAAACGCTCTTTTTTGGCGGGATTATCTCAACTGGCATGAGAGCATATAGTTTCTCACCTCTGAATCCTTCTATAACTCCACATGTGACTTCCCTGCCATTTATACATTCTTCAATTAAAATCCTTGGTGAATACTCCAATGCTTTATAAACACCTTCCATCAAGCTACCAAAATCCTTTGCGATAGTCACTCCTATAGATGATCCGCCGATTACTGGTTTAACCACAGAAGGTTGTATAAAATTTCTAAAAATATTGAGAATATCTTTTTTTAAGTCTTTTGAATAATCCAATACTATATGCTCCGGAGTATTTATACGACATGACTCAATCCCCTGCTTTGTAAGAAGCTTGTTCATGCTCACTGTGGATGCAAATGCTGTGGAGCCGGTATAAGGAACTCCAAAAGAATCCAAAATCTTCTGCACAGTGCCGTCCTCGCCGTACTGCCCGTGCATTGCATTAAACACAACATCAATTTGAGTCAATATTTTAGGATGCGAAATCGGAGTACCACGAAAATGCCACTCTCCATCCTTTGAAATAAAAATATCGTAGGTTTCATATTTGTCCTCCGGCAGATTCCTCAACACGCTTCCACCAGTCTTGAGTGATATATCATATTCACTGCTCGGGCCTCCGCGCATGACTCCTACTTTAATTTTTGATGACATATTATAGAAAGTATAGCACGATTATTTTTTCCAAAAAGATTTTTTGCGATGAAATGAAAGAGCAAATCTGTGTGCTTCGGAGTTTGCCAACAGAATTTCTTTTTCATAGTTTGTCTTTATACTCTCATCAGCAAGAATTCCTTTTGGCTTATGCTTCTCATCTTTTACAACTGCAGCAATCGCTATTTTGTAGCCAAATTTTTCCAGCACCCTCTGCGCGACATTATATTGCGCTTTTCCTCCGTCAACAACAATCAGATGCGGATTGGGCCATTCGTCATGTTTCAAACGACGTTCCAAAAGCTCCTCTAAAGAACCTGTGTCGTTTCCAGACATCTCGTCTGTGATGTTGAATTTTCTATAATCTGACTTTTTTATCCAGCTATTTTCCACCACCGCCATCCCACCAACCGTATTTGAACCGCTTATATGAGCAATATCATACGCTTCTATGCGGTATGCCCGAATATCCGAGGAATCCAAAGGTAGCTTTCGGGAAATTTCCCGAGGGCTGCCTTTGATAGGCTTTAATTCTTCTTTAATGAGAGAAACGTCCTGGATGTGTTTGAGTGTGAATATGGTTTTCTTCACCGCTTCGGCTTTTTCAAACTTCTTTTTTTTAGCGTAAGAGAGCATCTCTTGCTCCAGTGATTTTATAAGAGACAACTTTTTACCTTCAAAGAAAAGTTTTATGTGATTTATAGTGCGCCTGTATTCTGACTTTGACACCTCTCCGGAGCATACTCCCGGGCAAAGCCCAAGTTGTTTGTTGAAGCACGGTTTGCCAGAGTAAGGAGAGCAAATGTCCCTAAACGGAAAAAGTTTTCTTACAATTTTCATCGCATCCTTGAAAATCCCGCCATAAGGAAACGGACCGAAAAGATATTTGATATCACGCGAAGAATATTTTTTTTCTAGATCTTTTCCACGAACAATAAGTATACGCGGAAAATCTTCCTGGGTTATAAGAACATAATTAAAACTTTTATCATCTTTTTCTTTTGTGTTATACCGAGGCTGAAATTTCTTTATCAAATTTGCTTCCATTATGAGCGCCTCGAGTACAGAGTCTGTTTTTACAAAATCAATGAAGTCGGCTTCTTCAACCATCTTTTGTATCAACTGTCCGCGTGTTTCAATAATTCCTTTATTGAAATAACTCTGTACCCTGTCTTGAAGTGATGTTGCTTTACCTACATATAACACACGAGTGCCTTTCTCAAAAAGATATACTCCAGTGGAATCAGGAATTTTCAATTTTTTCAAATCCTCAATTGTCATAAATAGAATTATAACACTCTCTTCAAATATCCTCCTGTATATGACCTCTTGGACTGCGCTACTTCCTCCGGTGTACCTTTTGCAACTATTTCTCCTCCTTTTTCTCCTCCTTCAGGGCCTATGTCAATCACATAGTCAGAGTTTTTTATAATATCCATATTATGCTCAATCACAACGACAGTGTTCCCGCGCGCGACAAGCGAACAAAGGATTTCAATCAGTTTCTTCACATCTTCATAATGGAGTCCTATTGTTGGTTCATCCAGAAGATAAATCGTCTTCTCCAAATGTGGCCTGTAAAGCTCTGAGGAAATCTTCACTCTTTGCGCTTCCCCGCCTGAAAGTGTTGTTGCCGACTGCCCAAGCTCCAAGTATCCAAGCCCGACATCATTAAGTGTCTTTAGCCGATCATAAATTGCTGGAATGTCTTCAAAGAATTTTAGCGCTTCTTCAACCGTCATTTTAAGCACATCATAGATATTCTTGTGCTTATATTTAACTTCAAGTGTTTCTTTCGTAAAGCGCTTTCCACCGCATATGTCGCACTTCACAAATACGGTCGGCAGAAAATGCATTTCAACTGCAATTGTACCGTTGCCCTGGCACGCTTCGCATCGTCCTCCCGCCTGCGCAGACAGAGCCTTTACATTGAATGAAAATCTTCCCGCTTTCCATCCGCGAGCTCTCGCTTCAGCAGTAAATGCAAAAAGTTCGCGTATGAATGTAAATGCGCCTGTGTAAGTCGCGGGATTTGAGCGCGGAGTGCGCCCAATTGGCGACTGGTCAATCAGGATTGAACGCCCTAGATATTCCGTGCCTGAAATACGCGTAACATTGAATGTCTTGTTGCTTCTGTATTTTCTTTCAAATTTTGCGCGAAGATTTTTGTGCAAAATCTCATACATAAATGTTGACTTCCCCGAGCCAGATACTCCAGTGACTGTGACGAGCTTACCTAAAGGCAGATCTATATTCATATTTTTTATATTAAATTTCTTTCCTCCGCGGATTTTTATCGCACCTTTATTGCTCGTTCTCCGTTTCTCTGATATAGAAATTTCTTTCTCACCACGCAGATAATCGAGAGTCAGGGATTTTGAATTGTTTTTTTTCATAGTCAACAGTTTTTCAAGGTCTCCACAAACAACTACATTTCCTCCGTGAATTCCTGCGCCAGGACCAAGATCCACAATATGATCAGCAGAATATATAGTGTCTTCATCGTGTTCAACGACAATGATTGTGTTTCCTAAATCCCGCAAATTAAGAAGTGTTTTTATAAGGCGATCATTGTCTCGCTGGTGAAGACCGATTGTCGGCTCATCAAGCACATAAAGCGCCCCAACAAGGCCGGAGCCAAGCTGTGATGCAAGACGAATTCTTTGCGCCTCTCCTCCGGAGAGTGTGCCTCCACGACGGTTTAGAGTCAGATAATCAATACCAACATTTATCATAAACTGCAGACGATTTGTAACTTCTTTTATTACAACTTTTGAAATCTCCTGTTCTTTTTTTGTCAGTTTCAATCTATCAAAAAACTCCAGCGCTCTTTTTATGGACATATTTGTTAAATCAACGATGTTCTTTCCTTCTCCAAGATATACAGCGAGTGCTTCAGGTCGTAGACGCGCTCCGTTACATGAATCACATGCCTCAGAACCAAAAAAATACTTTGTGCCCAAGCCATTGCACTGCTCGCACGCCCCGTATGGAGAGTTGAATGAAAATAATCTAGGCTCAACTTCCGGAAATGAAAAGCCGTCATATGGACACATAAATTTTGCAGAAATTATTCTCTCTCTACCTTTTGGCTCCTGAATTTTTACAAGCCCGTCGGATTCTTCAAGAGCTTTTTCTATTGCTTCTGAGAGTCTCTCAAGCGCACCTGCTTTATCTTCTTTGAATTCGATTATAGATATTTCATCAACAAGCACATCAATATCATGCTTTTTGTTTTTGGAGAGAACAATTTGTTCACGAAGTTTTTTCAATTGTCCATCAATTTTCACTTTGCTGTATCCTTTACCGAGAAGATCATAGAGAAGCTGATAATATTCCCCCTTTCTTCCGACTATAACAGGTGCAAAGATTTTCAGTACGCCTTTATCTTTCTTTGTACTGACAGTTTTCAGAATTGTGCCCAAAATTTCTTCATGTGAGAGCTTCTTTATTTCCCGTCCGCAGATAAGACAATGTGGTTTACCTATTCTTGCATACAAAATACGCAGATAATCATATATCTCCGTTATTGTCGCGACTGTTGAACGCGGATTATTTGACCTGCTTTTCTGGTCAATTGAGATTGCAGGAGAAAGCCCTGTGATCTCCTCAACATCCGGCTTCTGCATTTGACGCAGAAACTGCCTGGCATATGCAGAAAGTGACTCTATATAGCGCCGTTGGCCTTCTGCAAAAATGGTATCAAATGCAAGAGATGACTTGCCTGAGCCGGAAATTCCTGTAAAAACAACCAGTTTATTACGCGGAAATTCCACGTTTATATTTTTCAGATTATGTGTTTTTGCTCCTTTTATTTTAATTTTATCTTCCATACGCATAAAAACCCCGCCGACAGGCTATGGGGTTATATTGATTGATTTATATAAATATTATGCATAAAAAATAAAATTTTGCAATAAGAAAAGCCCTGACTGTAAAAGCTCAGGGCTTTGTATATAAAATTAATATTACAGATACTCAATAGAATTTATTAATGTCTCAGAAGCTCCATTAAATGAAGCGACATGTTTGAGGCAGGCTTTGCACCTTTTGCTCCTGCCTTCCTCATTTTGTCCGTAAATATGTTTCTCAATTGAGAAACTTCTCTCTTGATGATTTTTCAATTCGCCATTTACATAAGCGAATAATTCATCAATTGTTGGGCATTTTGTTTGTTCAGACATTATTTTACTCCTCTCCAGAGTCAAGTTCAAAAATTAAAAGAACTTTCTAAAAATATAATAAACGTTATTACATTTTTTAGAAGAATAGCATATTATTATCTTTTTGTCAATGCTTTGATTTCGTCCCGTACTATTGCCGCTGTTTCAAAATCAAGGATTTTCACAGCTTCATTCATTGCTTTTTCTTTTTCTTTTATAAGTTTTTTCGGATTTTTTTTGTATAGTTCTCTATCTATTGTAAGAAGCGTCTCAACGGACTTCTGATGTTCCGTCCTTATCTGATCAGTGATGTCCTTGATACTTTTCGTTATGGTTTTTGGAGTGATGTCATGCTTTTTGTTATATGACAGTTGTAATTTCCTTCTTCTGTTTGTCTCATCTATAGCACGCTTCATTGAACCGGTTACACTGTCAGCATAAAGAATCACTCTGCCTGAAACATTTCTTGCCGCACGTCCTATGGTCTGTATCAGGCTCGTCTCTGAGCGCAAGAAACCTTCCTTGTCAGCATCAAGTATCCCAATTAAAACAACTTCTGGCAGGTCAAGCCCTTCGCGCAGAAGATTTACTCCCACCAATACATCGAACTTGCCTTTCCTGAAGTTGGTCAGGATTTCAATTCTGTTTAGTGTCTTTATATCACTGTGAAGATACTCCGCTTTAATTCCCTTCTCTTTCAAATACTCCGATAAGTCTTCTGACATCTTTTTTGTAAGTGTTGTTGCAATTACACGCCCTTTTTCCTTTATCGCTCTTTCTGTTTCTTTTATAAAGTCACTAACTTGTCCGCCATAGTTGGATATGCGACGTCCAACCGTATGCCGCGCGTCTGTTATTGGCCGAACATCAATCTGCGGGTCAACAAGTCCGGTCGGCCTTATTACCTGCTCCACGATATTTTTGCTGTTTTCCGTCTCATACTCACCTGGAGTTGCTGATGTATAAATAGTTTGTCTGACTCTCTCTTCAAATTCTTCAAAATTCAAAGGTCTGTTATCAAGTGCGGAGAGCAAGCGGAAGCCATGTTCAATCAGCGTCTTTTTTCTTGATCTGTCTCCTGCATACATTCCTTCAAGCTGAGGCACAGTAACATGCGACTCATCAATAACTGTTAGAAACTTGTCTGGGAAATAAGATAAAAGGGTGTATGGCGGCTCTCCAACTTCCCGTCCGTCAAAATGGCGAGAATAATTCTCAATTCCGCTTGTGTAGCCAATCTCTCGAATAAGAGCCAAATCATAGTTAGTTCTTCGCTTCAATCTCTCAGGTTCAAGGATTTTCCCGGCTCTTTTTAATTCTGCAAGACGGTCTTTTAGTTCTTCCTCAATATCGACAATTGCTCTTTTTCTTTCATCCTCAGGGGTTATAAAATGCTTGGCGGGAAATAGAAAGAACGATTTAATATTCTTCTCCAAAATACTCCTTGAGATTGCATCAATCCTCTCAATGAGCAAAATCTGGCTTTGTTCAAGTTCTATGCGGTAGATTACTTTTTCATTAACGGGCATTATTTCAATCGTGTTTCCGATTGCCCTGAATTTGCCGGGGTTTAAATCAGAGTTTGTGCGTTCAAAATAGATGTTCACAAGCTTACGGATAAATTCAGCTCTTGTTATTTTCATTCCCTTCTCAATCTTTATATTCACTTTCTCGTATTGGGCAGGATTACCGAGTCCGTAAATTGCTGAAACCGATGCAACTACAATTACATCTTCTCGCGTCAAAAGTGCCTGCGTTGCGGCATGCCGTAGGCGGTCAATCTCTTCATTAATCTGTGTTTCTTTCTCAATATATGTATCTGTCACAGGAAGATACGCTTCTGGTTGATAATAATCGTAATAAGAGACGAAGTAATGCACTGCGGCATCCGGAAAAAACTCCCGATATTCCTGCGCCAACTGCGCAGCAAGAGTTTTATTATGCGCTAAAACAAGTGTGGGCTTTCCAACTTTTTCAATAACATTTGCGATGGTAAAAGTCTTACCACTTCCAGTCACACCCAAAAGTGTCTGGTGCCGTTCACCTTTCTTAATGCCATTCACAAGTGCTTTAATAGCTTTCGGCTGATCCCCCTCTGGCTTAAAATCCGATCTTAACTTAAATCTATTTTTCATAAATCAAACATAACAAAATACTACTGGCATATCCAGTAGTATTTTATATTATTTATGACTACGGAAGTTCTACTGATTTTCTACATCAAGTAATTCAACATCAAAAACAAGAATTGAGTTTGCCGGTATTGAACCTATCGCTTGATCACCATATCCAAGCTGTGGAGGTATAACAAGTTTTCTCTTGCCTCCGACTTTCATTCCCGCAAATCCTTGCTCCCATCCTTGTATAACCTGTCCTGCGCCGAGGATAAATTTAAATGGCGCCCCACGGTCAAGCGAACTATCAAACTTTGTGCCGTCCATAAGCGTTCCCGTGTAATGCACTGTTATTATTTTACCCGATACCGCCTCCGCACCTTCTCCAAGAACTGTATCTGAAATAAGTAAATCATTTACTGATGGGGATTCTTCACTTTCGAATAACTCACCCAAAGCTGCACTTTCCTCTCCCGTGCTATTTGAAATAAAGTCGATAACAGAAGCAGTCGCGAAGAAAAACAGGATTACGGCGAGTGATACAAATATTGCTGTCTTCTTATTTTTACTTAATTTTTTCATATTTAAAATCTAGAATATTAATATTAGACACTACAATAATAACTTATTGGGTAAAAAAAGAAAAGAGTGTCAAATGTGGAAAACCTACGCAGGTGGGGTTGATATTTTTTGCATATCTGATATACTGGCTTTTATATATGAACACAGTGGTTGAATTACTTCCGTATGCACAGATTGTCCTGTCCATAATTCTCATAGGGGCAGTCATACTGCAGCAGACCGGTTCAAGCCTCGGTGGCGCATTCGGCGGAGACAACTTCAGCGCCGGATTTCACAAAAGACGAGGATTTGAAAAACTTTTATTCAATGCGACAATCATAATCGCTGTACTTTTTGGAGTTACGGCTTTTATGGCACTAATCATCTAATGCGCTCTTCAAAGTCGTACCTCTCTGCTACGCAGACGAGGAAAAACTTTTTCCCGCATAAAAATTCTAATGAAAGAAAAATATCGCCAGATATTGGAAAAGAGCTTCTCAATTCCGAGAGAAGAGTCAATACAGAAAAGCATTGGA
Source organism: Candidatus Phycocordibacter aenigmaticus (assembly GCA_002327585.1). GTDB lineage: Bacteria > Patescibacteriota > Minisyncoccia > Phycocordibacterales > UBA2163 > UBA2163. The sequence goes on along the minus strand of DCWL01000002.1, from coordinate 30,820 downwards.
ACATTCTCACCAGCAGAGAAGATGCTGTTTTTCCTGTTGGTAGCACTCTTTATCGGGAGCTTTATTCTGATACTCTCTAATATAAATAAATTTTTCCTTGTTGAAGTGCCGGCACATGGCGGAAGTTTCACTGAAGGAATCATCGGCTCTCCAAGATTCATCAATCCACTTCTTGAAAATTCAGATACAGACAGAGATTTGACTGCTCTTGTCTATTCAGGTCTTTTGAAGGCCACACCTGAAGGCGAACTTATTGAGGATTTGGCTGAAAGCTACTCTGTTTCAGAGGACGGATTTACATATGATTTCACTTTAAGGGATGATATATTCTTCCACGACAGAGTGAGAGTAACCGCAGATGATATTGTATTTACGGTGCAAAAAGCTCAAGATCCAAGTCTTAAAAGCAGTAAGCGTGCGAGCTGGGACGGCGTTACCGTGGAGAAGATAAGTGAGAGAGAGATCCGTTTCATTCTAAAACAGCCGTATGGACCTTTTCTTGAGAATGCCACTTTGGGCATACTTCCAAAACACATTTGGGTAAAAGCGGGAACAGGGCAGTTTCCTTTCAGCAAGTTCAACAATGAGCCGGTTGGAAGCGGACCATATAAAATAAAAAAAATAAAATATAATTCTGGAGGAACACCAGAGTCTTACGAGCTCGAATCTTTCAGTAGGTATGCACTCGGAGAGCCTAACATCTCAAATGTCAGGATTGTTTTTTATTCAAGCGAAAATGATTTGCTTGAAGGATACAAAAAAGGCGAAGTTGACGGCATAAACAGTATTTCTCCTGACAAGCTCGAGGGACTTGAAAAGCTCGGCGCGCGTATTGAGAGATCCCCTCTTCCGAGAATATTTGCGGTATTCTTCAACCAGAACGAGGCTCAGATTTTTACAAACAAGGAAGTCCGGCTCGCACTTGATACAGTACTCAACAAAAAGGAAATCGTACAGGAAGTCCTCGGAGGATACGGCACGGATATTGACGGGCCTATTCCGCCAGGAGTGTTAGGGTCCGCAAGAGAGAAAGTCCGTAGGCAAAAAACGAGCAATCTGGAGAAAAGAAAAAATCTTGCAATAGAGATGCTTGAAAGCGGCGGATGGAAATTGGGCGAAGAATCTGGAATATGGGAGAAAAAAACAAAAAAAGAAGAAAGTCAGTTGCGTTTCTCTCTCTCTACTTCAAATACGCCGGAACTGAAGGCGGCAGCGGAGATAATAGCGCGGCAGTGGAATGATATAGGAGTCGAAGTTTCCCTTAAAGTATTTGAAGCAGGCGATCTTAACCAGAATGTAATTCGTCCCCGCAAGTATGACGCTCTTCTGTTCGGCGAGATAATAAGTCGCGAACTTGACCTTTTTGCATTCTGGCATTCATCGCAGAGAAATGATCCAGGGCTCAATATAGCCCTTTACGCAAATATTACTGCGGACAAACTGCTTGGAGATGCTCGCACAGCGACCGACAGAAATGTTATGATTGATAATTATAGAAAGTTCGAAGATGAAATTGATAAGGATATCCCTGCAGTGTTTGTATACTCACCAGATTTCATTTATATAATCCCAAAAAAAATAAAAGCATTTAAACTCGGGGCAGTAGCAACACCTGGAGAACGATTCCTTAATGTTCACGAGTGGTACATAGAGGCTGATAAAGTTTGGAACTTTTTTGATTAATCCATTAAATTATGATACATAGAGACAATACAGGACAGAGACAAACTCCTTCAAGAAGACCTTACCGTGCAGGCAAGTCTTCTGGTGCAAGAGGTACATACAGACGGAACCGCCCGCCTGCACGAACAGGCGCAGGTGGGCAGTCAAGTGGAAGAACATATATGATGAGAAAAAATATGCCACAGCTAACTCCCAAAAAGAAGGAGGATGTAATACCTGCTTCAGGAGAGAATGTAAGGATAGTGCCACTCGGAGGTGTTGAGGAAGTCGGAAAAAATATGACTGTCGTTGAATACAAAAACGATATCATTGTCTTTGATGTGGGATTTCAGTTTGTGACGGAAGAAGACACGCCTGGCATCGACTACATTCTTCCAAATACAAAATATCTTGAGGAGCGAAAAGAGAAAATTCGCGGAGTTGTCATAACACACGGTCATCTCGACCACATCGGAGGAATCCCATATATAATGGAGAGAATTGGAAATCCCAGTATCTACACCCGCTCGCTGACATCCATGATGATAAAAAAGAGGCAGAGCGAGTTTCCTGAACTTCCGAAGCTTGATATAAGAGTGGTTGAGCCTGGCGATAAGATAAATCTTGGAAATCTGCCGATAGAATTTCACCCGATAACACACTCTATCCCAGATGCGATGAGTGCTTCCGTTGAAACGCCGTATGGAAATATTGTTATTACTGGAGACCTTAAATTAGACCATATTGACGGTGAGCCGACAGACGCGGAGAAAAAAGTATGGGAGAATATAGGCAAACAGAACAATCTGCTCTTTATCTCCGACTCAACAAACGTTGAAAATCCTGGATTCTCAATTACAGAAAGCAGAATACACAAAAATATAGAAGGTATTATAAAAGATGTTCCAAGCCGCCTTATTATAGGAACTTTCGCGTCACAGTTTGAGAGAATAATAAAAATAGTGCAAATTGCAGAAAAATATGGAAAGAAAATCATAACGGAAGGTAGAAGCATTAAAACAAATATAGAGATAGCACAGCTTGCAGGAATTCTGAAACCAAAAAAAGGTACGATAATTCCCGCGCAGGATATAGGGAAATATCCTGTTAATAAGATAGTCGTGCTTGCCACCGGCGCACAAGGTGAGGAATTCGCTGCACTTATGCGTATTGCAAATAAAAAGCACAAGTATATTGCACTCAATAAAAGAGACACGATAGTGCTCTCATCATCAATAGTTCCCGGAAATGAAATGGGTGTGCAGAAATTAAAAGATAATCTCTACCGACACGGTGTCAAAATCATTCATTACAAAGTTTCCGATGTTCATTCCACGGGCCACGGCAATGCTGAAGAGCTTATATGGGTAAACAAGACGGTAGGCGCAAAATTTTTTATTCCTGCATATGGATTTTATTCAATGCTTCGAGTCCATGCACAAATCGTTATGGATGCTGGAGTTATGAAAGAAGAAAATATAGTGGTACCGAAAGGAAATGGCGCCGTGATAGAAATAGGAAATAAAGGAAAAACAATTAAGACACTCAAGGAGAAGGCGCCGTCAGGGGTCGTGATGGTTGATGGTCTTGCAATCGGAGATATTCAAGAAGTTGTAATTCGTGACAGAAAGATGCTTGCCCAAGACGGAATGTTCGTCATTATCGCAACGATAAACCTAAAGACAGGAAAACTACGAAAATCCCCTGACATCATCTCGAGAGGATTCATTTATTTGAGAGAATCGCAGGATCTCTTACAAGAGACACGTGTTCTCATAAAGAAAACCGTTGAAGATGCAACTTCAGGAACAAGACCTATAAATTTTGACTATGTAAAGGCTCAACTCACAGACTCGGTAAGCATGTTTCTGTTCCAAAAAACGAACAAAAAACCGTTGGTTATACCCGTATTATTGAGTATCTAAATATGGACATCACCCACTTGCGAAAATCTGGCAAAAAGAACATTTTCACCGCTATATATGCAGTAGGTTTTCTTTCTGCTTTTCATGTATTTATAATCGTCTATATCAATTCAAGCTTTCTGAATCAGTATATATCGGAAGAGTTTGTTGGAATGCTTTACATCATAGGCTCACTGATTACCATAAGTACGCTAACCATTATTCCGTATATACTAAGAAGGTTCGGAAATTATCTAACACTCGTTACTTTCACTTTATTTGAAATTCTGATTATTCTCGGGATGGCATTTATCAAGGAAGCAATGATAGTGATTCCCCTTTTTATCGCTCATTGGGTTATTTTTCAAATTATTTTCATTAACATTGACATATTTCTTGAAACCTATCAGAAAAAAGAGTCGGACACCGGCAGCACAAGAGGGATTTTTCTTACGATAATAAACTCTTCTCTTATATTCTCCATTCTCATCGTAGGCCTTATTCTGACAAACGAAGACTATTGGAAAATATACCTTATCTCGGCCGGAGTGCTTTTGCCGTTTCTTTTCATCATATTTACGAAATTTAGAAATTTTAAAGACCCAGTATATGAGAACTTCAAGATTTGGAGAACATTTAAGAAATTCAAAGCAGACAGAAATATTTCAAATATATTTATGGCGCAGTTTATCTTAAAATTCTTTTTTTCATGGATGGTTGTGTACATGCCGATTTATCTCCATGACTACATCGGTTTTAATTGGCAACAAATAGCCGCTATATTTTTTATAATGCTTTTGCCTTTCATCCTTATAGAAATTCCTGCGGGAAAAATCGCAGACAGATGGATTGGCGAGAAAGAACTTCTCTTAGCGGGTTTTATCATTATGGCACTCTCCACTATGGTAATACCTTTTATTGGGACTGCCTCTTTCATATTGTGGACGACAATACTTTTTGTCACAAGGATAGGAGCAAGTTTGGTTGAGATTATGACAGAAAGTTATTTCTTCAAGCATGTCAAAGGAGATGATGCAAACATAATAAGTTTCTTCAGAATGACAAGACCTCTCGCATACATTGCTGGCCCTATTGCGGCAATCATCGCACTTCAGTTTTTTCCGTTCCAGTACATCTTCCTAGTGCTTGGAATAATAATGTTCTTGGGCCTTAAATATTCCTTGGCACTCAAAGATACGCTTTGATTTTAGCCATTTTTTGTCTTTTACTCTACTGTGGATTGTTTACTATTGTAAAAATTATAGTGTGCTAAAATTACATGAAGGGATGAGATATTAAGACGGATTAAATCGTCGGTCGTGCATATTATTCACAAATTAATCATCTTGTTTAACAATATGAAAATGGTTTTATACATCGTTGGTATTATTGTTGCACTAGTGGGAATTCTCGGATTTTTCAGTGATCCTGTAATTGGAATTCTTGCCACAAATGCTGTTCAGAGTGTCGTTTACATAATCTTGGGTCTTCTTTTGATTATGTCGGTCAAAAAAGGGCAGACAATGTTGGCAAAGATTGTCGGTATTATCCTTGCTGCCATAGGAATCTTAGGATTTATACTCTCAGGCGATATGATCTTCGGAATTCTTCAATCAACAACTGCTGTAGACTTATTCAATCTTATAGCAGGTATTCTAGTGCTTCTCATCGGCTTTATGAACAAAGGCGGTCCAGCATCTACAGGTGGCGGAATGAACAATCCTCAAATGCCTCCGCAAGTTCAATAAGTGTAAATTTAAAAACAACTCTAATCTTACATTGGAGTTGTTTTTTTATATTTATATTAACGAAATGTGCTCTCTACATTCGTGATTGCGCCCAGGACAAATTTGTCTTCCATATTCAATCACTCTATATGTAAATTCAAACCACTGACTCCTCGGCAAAAGCTTTATTAAGTCCTTTTCAATCTTGTTGGGGTCATGATTTTCTGTCAGATTAAATTTAAGAGCAAATCTTCTTACATGGGTGTCTACTGCCATTCCCTCTACAGTTCCGAACGCATTTCCTAAAATTATGTTTGCCGTCTTTCTTGCAACTCCGGGAAGTTGGGTTAATTTCTCCATCGTATCGGGAACCTTGCCTCCGTGTTTTTCTTTTATAATTTTTGCAGAAGCTAAAATATTCTTTGCTTTATTGCGATAGAATCCCGTTGATTTGATATCTTGTTCAAATTCTTTAATATCAACCTTCAGATAATCATTTAGCGTACGATATTTTCTGAAAAGCTTCTCCGTCGTCTTATTCACCTGCTTGTCAGTGGACTGCGCTGAGAGAACCACAGAAATAAGAAGCTCCCAATTACTCTTGTATTTCAAGGCGATTTTAGCCTTTGGAAAGAGCTTTTTGAGAGCATTATTGAGCTTCAAAATACGCTTTTTCCTTTCTTTAAGCTTTTTGTCCATCATATTTAAAAGAGTATCACAACATCATCCAAAAGAGCGAGGCATGATATACTAGAGACAATTATGTTTCAAAAATCCGCTGAATTTGTACACCTTCACACGCACAGTCATTACTCCCTGCTCAATGCTCTGCCTAAAGTGGGAGAGCTTGTTGAAGCCGCAAGTAAATCCGCTATGCCGGCACTTGCACTCACCGATAATGGAAATTTATACGGTGCAATTGAATTTTATAAAAAATGCAAAGAGGTGGGCATAAAACCTATAATCGGTATTGACGCATATATTGCCACGCGCACACGTTTTGATAAAGAAGCAAAGATTGACAATAAACGCACGCGGCTTGTGCTTCTTTCAAAAAATGAAATCGGATATAAAAACCTTCTTAAGCTCGTCACCTACTCTCATCTTGAAGGATTCTATTACAAACCGCGTGTTGACCGAGAGTTACTGGAGAAATATTCAGACGGACTTGTGGCAATACTTCCATCATTTTCAGGAGAAACATCTCTTGCTCTAAAGGACAGGAACGAGAAGCTCGCGAGAGAAACACTTGAGTGGTATAAAAATACATTTGGGAAAGAAAATATATTTCTTGAAATCACGCACCACCCAGAAATTGAGAATCATAGTAAACTTCAAAATCAGATAAAAAATCTCAGTAAAGATACCGACACGCAATTAGTTGCAGCACATGATGTGTACTATATAAAACCAGAAGACAAAAAGACACGCGAAGCGCTTTTAAAAATCCAGATTAATATGGATTTTGCCGAACAAGGCGGACTAAATAGTGACAACGAGGATTTTTCATTCATTGATCAAGAAAAAGCCGTGGAATATTTTAAAGATATTCCTGAAGCGCTTTCAAACACACTTAAAATTGCAAATATGTGCAATCTGGAGCTTGGCTTAGGCAAATGGGTATTCCCTGATCTGAAGCTTGAGAGCGGAAAATCATATGACGATAAACTACGTGAACTTGTGTACAACGGAATAAAAAACCGCAGGATTAAAAAAACAAAAGAGATTACCGACCGCATAGAATACGAGCTGAAAACCATAAAAAACAAAGGTTATGCGCCGTATTTTCTCGTCGTTGGAGACCTTCTGAACTTTGCACATGAAAATAAAATTCTCACTACTATAAGGGGTTCTGTCGCCGGTTCAATTGTAACGTATCTATCGGGAATCACGAACGTCAACCCTATAGAGTATAAAATACCGTTTGAGCGGTTTTTAAATCCTGAGCGCCCTTCACCGCCAGATATAGATATGGATTTTGCCGACAACAGAAGAGACGAGGTCATACAGTACGCAAGGGACAAATACGGAGAAGACAAGGTGGCGCGGATCGGAACATTCGGCACAATGATGGCGCGCGGCTCGGTGCGCGACATAGCGAGAGCTCTTGGATACTCGTACAACATAGGTGACAGAATAGCAAAACTCATCCCGCTGGGCTCTCAGGGTTTTCCAATGACAATAGAGCATGCAATGGAAATCACATCAGAGCTCAAAGAACTTTACGGAAAAGAAAAAGATTCAAAAGAAATTATTGATATGGCAAAAAAAATTGAGGGAAATGCGCGCCACATTTCTGTCCACGCCGCAGGAGTCGTGATATCGCCAAAACCGCTTACAGAGTTTATTCCCCTTCAGCTTGACCCAAAAGGGGGGAAAATTATAACTCAGTATGATATGTATTCGGTGGAGGATGTAGGGCTTTTGAAATTTGATTTTCTGGGTCTTAGAAATCTTGCAGTGCTTGCTGATGCTGTAAGACGCGCAAAGAAATTTCACGGCGTCCAAATAGATATTGAGAACATTCCGCTTGACGACAAGAAGACTTATGAAATGCTCGCACGAGGCGAGACAATGGGACTCTTTCAGCTAAATGGAACAGGAGTTACACATTTCTTAAAAGAATTAGTCCCTACAAAAATACATGATATTAATGCTATGATTGCCCTTTATCGCCCCGGCCCAATGCAGTTTATACCTCTTTACATAAAAAGGAAACATAATCAAAAACTTATAACATACCTTGATCCTGTGTTTGAAAAAATACTTGCTCAAACTTATGGTGTTCTTGTATATCAAGACGATCTTTTAATTATTGCAAGAGAGCTTGCGGGATATTCTTGGAAAGAAGTTGATAAATTCAGGAAAGCGGTCGGTAAAAAAATCCCCAAAGAGATGCAAGCGCAAAAAGACAAGTTTATAGAGGGCTGTATTAAGACAAGCAAATGGAATAAGGAGAAAGCAGAGAAAATATGGAGTTGGATTGAACCATTCGCAGCATACGGATTCAACAAAGCGCATGCCACAAGTTACGGAAAAGTCGCGTATCAGACCGCCTATATGAAAGCCAACTTCCCCATTGAATATATGGCTGCGGTTTTGACTGCGGACTCCGGCGATGTGGACAAGATATCAGAGAGTATTATAGAGCTAAAGAGGATGAATATCCCAGTACAGCCTGCCAGTGTGAATGAGAGTTTCGGAGATTTTACTGTAGTTGACGGTAAAATTCGTTTCGGCCTTCATTCCATCAAAAATTTTGGCGAGAGCATTGCGGATTTTATAATCACTGAAAGAGAGGCAAATGGAAAATTTAAATCCCTATCCGATTTTCTTGAGCGAATACAGAATAAAAATCTGAATAAGAAATCACTTGAAGCGCTTATCAAATCCGGCGCTTTAGATCAATTTGAAGAGCGCGGGAAAATGTCTTCAAACATTGAGCATCTTCTCATATACAATAAAGAGCACTCTGCCGATTCCCAAAATCAGGATTCCCTTTTCGGAGAGCTTAGGGAGAAAGGTGTCGCGTCAAAATTAACTCTTGAGAAAGGGACTCCTGCAAGTCAGACGGATAAATTGTTTTGGGAGAAAGAGCTTTTAGGACTTTATATTTCAGGCCATCCACTGGACAAATTTAGGGAAAAATTAAAAAAAGATCATAAAGAAATTAAAGAAACAAAAGAAGAAATGAAGTCAGGAATGCTTACCGTCATCTCAGGGATTGTGGAGGAAGCGAAAACAATTCTAACAAAAAATGGAGAGCAGATGGCATTTGTAAGAATTGCTGATTTTTCCGACAGTGTTGAAGCTGTGGTATTTCCGAGAGTGTTTGAAAAATTTAAAAAATTTCTTGAAGCGGAAAAATGCATTTCAATAAAGGGAAAAATCTCCGACAGGGGCGGTAGGATAAGCATAATCGCCGAGGGAGTTAAAGAATTGTAAAATATGTTATTATTTTAATTATGGAAAAAGATCAGAAATTAGACAATATTCGGCATTCGCTGGCGCATTTGCTCGCCATGGCGGTGAGGCAGGAAAACCCTAAGGCAAAGCTTGCAATCGGTCCTACAATTGAGAATGGTTTTTACTATGACTTTCAGTTCAGTAAAGATTATAAAATTTCACCAGAGCGCCTTTCTGAACTTGAGAATAAAATAAAACATTTAATAAAAGAAAATATTGAATTCAAGCATATTGAAATCTCAGAAGATGAGGCACGAGAAAAGTTTAAAAATGAGCCGTATAAACTTGAACTCATTGATGAAATACTGGAGCGCAAAGAGAAATTAAGTTTTTTTCAATCGGGAGATTTTGTTGATCTTTGCGGAGGATGGCATGTTAAATCAACAAATGAAATTGACCCAAAGGCATTTAAACTTATAAATATCGCTGGCGCTTATTGGAAAGGAGATGAAAAAAACAAAATGCTCACCCGCATCTACGGTGTCGCATTTAAAAACAAAAAAGAGCTTGATGAATATCTTAAGATGCAGGAGGAAGCGGAAAAAAGAGACCATAGAAAACTAGGAAAAGAATTAGGACTTTTTATATTCTCCCCTCTTGTCGGCACAGGCCTTCCACTTTTCACTCCAAAGGGAACAATAATGCGCACGGAACTCTATGACACTCTTCTTGAGGTAGGAAAAAAATACGGCATACAACAGGTTGAGACTCCTCACATTGCTAAAAAGAAACTATATGAGACATCAGGGCATACAGAGAAATTTGGCAATGAGCTTTTGAAAGTTGTAGGGCATCATGATGAATTTGTAATGAAGCCAGTCAACTGTCCGCATACAACCCAGATTTATGCTTCTGTACCAAGAAGCTACCGCGACCTTCCTCTGCGCTTCGTGGAATCAACAATGATGTACAGAGATGAGAAACCAGGCGAATTGGGGGGCTTAACGCGCGTGCGCTCAATCACAGTTGATGATGGACATATCTTCTGCACAACAGAGCAGATAAAAGAAGAGGTAAAAAATATTGCACATATTATTGAAGAGTTTTACAGCGCACTTGGGATGTACGGCAACCACCAAGTGTTTCTTTCTGTCAGAGATCCAGAAAACCTTGATAAATATATTGGGGAAGAGAAAGACTGGAGAAAAGCGGAGAAAGAACTTCAAGAACTCTCTGATGGCTTGAATCTGAAAGCAAAGCGCATAGAGGGAGAAGCGGCAATTTATGGCCCTAAGATTGATTATGTGTTCAAGGACTCCCTTGAAAGACAATGGCAGTTGGCAACGATACAAATTGATTTTTCAATGCCGAAGAGATTTGGCCTTGTGTATAAAAATAAGAAAGGAGAAGATGAGACGCCGGCGCTTATACACAGAGCAATCTTGGGCTCATACGAGCGCTTTATGGCAATTCTGATTGAACACTTCGCGGGAGCATTTCCTCTTTGGCTCTCCCCTGTTCAGGTCAAAGTCCTTCCTATTGGAGAGGCGCATCAGAAATTTGGGGGAGAAGTGTTTGAAAAATTAAAAGAAAATGATATTCGCACAGAACTCGATGACAGCGGAGAAACACTCGGCAAGAAAATTCGCCAAGGAAAAATGGAGAAAGTCCCTTACATGCTTGTAATCGGCACCAAGGAAGTTGAAGAGAAAAAAGTAACAATAGAAAACAGAGACAAGGGAAATCAAGGTACTCTAGAGATTGATGAGCTTATAGTAAAACTCAAAAATGAAATAACAAAAAAATCCCGGTAGGTTTAGACCTTACCGGAATTTTTGTCAAGCTCAATAACGCGCAATAGAAATTTCTTTTGTTCTTTCTCATTACAATTTACAAAAAAATGCCAGTACCCGGATTGTCCGTATCTTTTGATGTCTTCGGCTTGATATTTTTCTTTCAGCATGTCATTGAATTTGGAGACGGCTTCGCTTTTCGCTTGAATCGAACAAATATATTTATATTTGTCTTTCTTCATTTTCTCTAATATGTCTTCTGATATTATCATTCTCTCAATCAGAGCCTTTTCGCTCATTACCTCTATGATCGGATCTGCAGTTAAAATCTTTACCATTGTAATCCCCTCTCTTCAGAAAGATTTAAAAAATAACTTGCTAGAGATAAACATACCACAATACTTGAATAATATACAGTTGTGCTATTTCTCTAATTCAATGCTATAGCATAAGATCAGGGAAGAGATGATTTATGAGTTTATAGACGTATGCCACTTCAGATAAGGTTGTTTTTTTCAGCTATAATTAAACATCCAGATTGGCTAATTTTGCGTTTGCCTGAATAAATGATTTCCTTGATACTACATCAGTGCCCATTAGAATATCGAATACCTTGTCTGCCTCACGCGCATCTTCAATCGTCACTTGTTTGAGAACTCTCCTTTCAGGGTCCATGGTTGTCTCCCAGAGTTCATCTGGATTCATTTCTCCAAGACCTTTGTATCTTTGGATTGATATTCCTTCTACAGTATCCGCATCCTTGCCGAGTATTTTTATTTTCTCATCTTCAGTGTACGCATACACTATCTCTTTGCCACGCTTTATCTTATACAAAGGAGGCTGTGCAATATAGAGGTATCCCGCTTCTATTATCGGTTTGAAGTGCCTGTAAAAAAGAGTTAGAAGAAGTGTTCTGATATGTGCTCCATCAACATCGGCATCTGTCGCGATAATTGTCTTGTGATAGCGGATTTTTGATATATCAAAGATATCCCCTATTGCAGTGCCGAGCGCAACAACAAGCGCTTTGATCTCTGCCGATGCAAGCATTTTGTCCAGTCGCGCGCGCTCAACATTCAAGATTTTACCACGAAGAGGAAGTATCGCTTGTGTTCTCCTGTCTCTGCCCTGCTTTGATGAGCCACCGGCTGAGTCCCCCTCAACAATAAAAAGCTCAGACTCTTCTGCTTTTCTGCTTTGACAGTCGGCAAGCTTTCCTGGAAGCGTCATCCCCTCAAGAGCGCCCTTGCGAAGCACGCTGTCTTTTGCGGCTTTTGCAGCTTTTCTTGCTTTAAGAGCGAGAGTAACTTTTCCTACTATGGATCGTGCGTCATCTGGATGCTCTTCCAAAAAAGCGCTGAAACTCTCAGCAAAAACTGCATCCACGGCGCCACGCGCCTCAACGCTCCCGAGCTTTCCTTTTGTTTGGCCTTCAAACTGAATCTCCTGAAGCTTTACAGAAATAACTGCTGTAAGACCCTCTAATACGTCATCGCCGGAGAAATTGCCATCTGCTTCTTTGATTAGATTATTTTTACGCGCATGGCTATTAATAGTTCTAGTCAGCGCAGTCTTAAAGCCAGTAACATGCATTCCTCCTTCAGCATTGTAAGTGTTGTTTGCAAATGCGAGGATTCTTTCCGATATGTCATCAACATATTGGAGAGAGATTTCGACATCAACTCCATCTTCTTCCTTTTCAACATAAAAAACGTTCTTGTGGATAGACTTTTGATGCTGATTATAAAATTTCACAAGTGAGAGAAGTCCTCCTTCAAAATAAAACGATGTTGTCGGAATATCAAGTGCTAATTCTCGTAGATAAAATCCACTTTCATCAATTTTTGCTTCTATTTCTCTTGCATCAATGATGGTAATCCGCATCCCTTTTACTAAGTATGCCTGCTGGCGGAGATGTGAAGTGATCTTATTCCAGTCATATTTGATTTCTTTAAAAACAGAATTGTCCGCCTCGAATGTGATGATGGTACCGTGGAGTTTTGAGGATCCGATTTTTTTTACAGCAGCCTTTCTGTTTCCTTGTTTGTATTCCTGAACATATATTCCTCCGTCGCGATGAACTTCAACTTTTGCATAAATTGAAAGTGCGTTTACAACAGAAACACCAACACCATGAAGACCTCCAGAGACTTTGTATCCTTCTCCGCCGAATTTTCCGCCTGAATGAAGTGTAGTCATAATGGTCTCAAGTGCTGATACTTTTGTTTGCTTGTGCTTGTCAACTGGAATCCCTCGCCCGTTGTCAACAATACGCACGCGGTTGTTAGGCAGAAGAGCTACTTCAATATCATCGGCAAATCCTCCCATCGCCTCGTCCCGTGCATTATCAAAAACTTCCCATATAAGGTGGTGTAATCCTTCAACGCCTGTTGTGCCTATATACATCCCAGGACGCTTCCTGACGGGCTCCAGGCCCTCCAGAACGGTAATATCCTCGGCATTATAGTGATGCCCTTTTGAAGACGATTTAACTTCTTTTTTAACCATAAAATAACGGATTTTAAAGCCCTTTTTATATATGAATTATAGCAAAAAATCCCTTAAAATTCAAGGGATTTCCCAAATTTTGTGGATAGAAAAATAGCCTATTTCACCTCACTTTCCATCCATCTTTACTATTTAGAAAAGTGGTAACATGATCCATTATTTTATTCACTTCATCATCAGATAATGTCTTTTCTTGTGACTGGAATACGAGGTTAAATGCATAAGAAACTTTATCATCTTTTTCAAATACATCAAAAAGTTTTGTGTTTACTAAAAGCACACCCCCCTCTTTTTTAATTATATTAAGCACATCATTAGCCAATACATCTTTCGGAACGAAAACTGCAATGTCTCGAAGTACAAATGGATATGGAAAAATCGGACTAAACGTAATGTCTTTCTTTGGTTTTTCAAACTTTTCATAAAATTCTGGCGGTTCAGGAAGTTTGTCAAGTAAATTATTAAAATTCCCCTCAAAAACATTTTCTTTTATATCACCTTCAATTTTAACACCTAAAGTTTCTGATAATTTATTTACAATGTCTTCTACTTTTCCTAAACCACCGGAATGTACTATCCCTAAAGATGTATATTCTTTATTTTCATTAAATATATTTCCAATTTCAAAAATTTTAATTTCATTACCTTCTAAAAGTGGTATATTTCTAATATTTTGCTTTAATGCACTCTCAAGACCAACGCGTAAGTCTTTCCTTAAAAAATTTTTGTCAGATGCAAATGGTTTTTCAATTTCCACTTCACCGCTGTCTCTGAAAGAATACATATACACCTCAGAAAATCCCTCATTGGAAAGTATGTTTTTTATTTTGTTCGTATAATAGAATTTCTTATCCACCTTAGGAGCTTTTTCTGCTTTTTCCGGCAACTTCGCTTCGATATTTTCATATCCGTATATCCTTGTAACTTCTTCTATCAAATCCGCTTTTATTTTTAGATCCGTCCTCTCAAACGGAACTGATACAGTAAATTCGTCTTCTTTTATCTTATATTCAAATCCTAATCGCTTAAATATATTTTCAATCTCTTCTGCTGGTATATCAGACCCTAAAAGCTTGTTTATTTCAAGCCCTGAAACACTTATTTTCAATGTACTTTCTTTTTTTTCAAAAGGCTTTTTCTTAAACGGAGTATTTAAAATAGCGGATATTTCTTTTACAACACCGGCATCTTCAGATGAGTCGCCAGCACGATTTGGCAATACATCTATGTCAAAAATATAATCCCCATTCACCTTTTTAATACCTGTGACTTCATATGAGTGGAACGTCAAAAGCTCCGCCAGCTTCTCCGGATCTGGTAATTTTTCACTAAAATATTCCTGTAATTTGCTGTAACTGGCCTGCATATTCTTTAAAATTGTTGAACGAACCTTAAATCTCCATTATAGAGCAATCGTATATCATTAATTTTATACTTAAGCATTACGATTCTGTCCAGCCCAACACCAAAGGCAAAGCCTTGCCATTCTTTCGGATCAATTCTTCCATTCTTCAACACATTCGGATGAACCATTCCTGCGCCTAGTACTTCTATCCACCCAGTATTTTTACATATAGAACAGTATCCTGTGCCATCACACTTGAAACAAGATATATCAACCTCCATTCCTGGTTCAACGAATGGGAAAAATCCTGGTCTCATGCGTATTTTTACATCATTCCCAAAAACTTTTTTTATAAAAGTTGTTATCACAGCTTTCATGTTTGATAAATTGATATCTTTTCCTATTACCAGTGTTTCAAATTGATGAAACTGCGCTTCATGTGTTGAGTCGGTTGCTTCATTTCTAAAGGCACGTCCGAGATAGACTATCTTAAATGGAGGTTTATTTCCCTCCATATATCGTACTTGAATGTTAGAAACATGCGTTCTTAAGACAGTTTTCTTCTTACCTTTAATCCAAAAAGTGGCCTGCATATCGCGCGCAGGATGATTTTCAGGAATATTTAAAGCATCAAAATTATAGTATTCGGACTCCATTTCAGGTCCATTTGCTATCTCAAAACCCATATCAAAAAAAATGGAGTTTATCTCCTGTATCATAGATGTTATGGGATGAATATGACCTTTTTTTTGCTTTTCCATTTATATTATATTAGCTTAAAAATGCAAAAAAAAACAGGGGTTAAACAAACCCCTGTTTTACACAATGTGAACATATTTTTTTTTCAAGAGAGTAATCTCCTATTTTTTCGCTACCTGGTACACCTGCTAAAAATGGCTTGATTTTTCTCTCAATAAAATCTTCATGAACCTCTTTCCAATTTTCACATCCAATTGCTTGAATCCGTTTATGGCACTTAGGACATATTTTTATTGATTTCAAAATGAACTTCCTTTCTATAGTTGCCAAAAAAAGATTTCTTTGATTAAACTTCCTAACTAATATCAAAATCTGTTATCTTTGTCAATCTTATTTCGCTATATGAACAGCTTCCTCGAATTTGACAGAAAGGAGTTTGGATATCCCGTCGGCACCCATTGTAACGCCGTAGAGAACACCAGCACGACTCATCGTCTCCCTGTTATGAGTAATCAAAATCAATTGAGAAAACTTGGAGAGATTTTCTATCATATCACCGTACCGCTTTGAATTAGCCTCATCAAGCGCCGCATCAGTCTCATCAAGCACTAGAAACGGCGGAGGGTTCACCTGCGACATCGCAAATAAAAGAGCAATAGAAGTAAGCGCCCGCTCACCACCTGAGAGCATTACAAGTCCTTTTATCCTTTTATGAGGAAGACTGACATTAATCTCTATCCCCTCTTGCTCCTCTTCTTCAGGTATTTCATCCTCAATATCCGCATAATTTAGTATATCTTCATCAGTAGAAATTCTTTTTCTTTTTTTCTCTTTTATTACAGAAAGAAATGCTGTGCCTCCGCCGAACATAAGTTCAAAAAATTTCTGAAATTCTTTGTTTATTTTTTCGATTCCGTTTTTAAACTGAGTATTTAATTTGTTCTCCAAATCTTTTATCAAATCTTTCAGGGATTCTGCAGATTTCTCCAGATCAGCAACCTCGCGCTCAAGAAATTCATCTCTTTGTGTCACTTCTTTATATTCTTTTATTACATCTTCCCCCGAACCGCCTCCGAATTCTTCAAGGCGTATTTTTATCTTCTCAATTTTTCTCCTGCGCTCCCCTTGAATATTTCTTTCTTCATTTATAATCTCCTCGGTGCTTAGGCCTAAATCGAATTTATCATAATCAAGCACTGTTCTTCCAATAAGTGCTACAACCTCCTGAAGCTCTCTTTCAAAATCCTCACTGTTGTGAGCTATTTCATTCTCTGTGCTTTTGAGAATATTAAGAGTTGATCTTAGCTTATTCTGGTGTGACATTATTGAAAAGATTTCTCGTTCTGCTTCCCGACTATCGTCTTTATCTTTCTCTATCTCTCTTTTCAAAGCAGAATATTTTTTATTGTATGAGGATTCGTTTTCGGAAACTTCTGACAATTTCTCATCCAGCTTAACTTTTTTGTTTCTTAAGATTTTGAGTTCATTTTCATCCACCTCAGTACCCTTCTCTCTTGAAAATGTAGTTGAAATAAAATCTTTTATGATAGATCCGATTCTCTCCAGTGTGTTCTTTATTTCACTTAAATCATCCTGTCTATGCGCTTCGTCAATTTGGCTGTATACTTTTTGTGCAATTTCATTTAGTTCATTATAATTCACCGTGCGGCTTTCGAGCTCTTTTTGTGTTTTTTTCTCCTTTTCAATTCTCCTTTCTTCAAACGCAATTTGGCCTTCAAAGCGCCCCAAATCGCGCATAAGCGCGTCTTTTTCAGAGCGAATATCCGCAAGTCCTTTTTCTATTGATATCAGCTCTTCGCTTTTCTCATCGCTCATATCCTTATTTGAGAGAATCTCTTTTGCCTTTTCAAGCTTTTTTTCAAGATTATTCAATTCTTCTTGTGGATTTTTCTTTTCTTTTTCTATTTGTGCTTTTTTATGTGATATATATTCACTCTCTCTTTTGAGATATGCAAGTGAAAGTTTTTTTAATTCATCTCGCATTGCTATAGATTTTTCAACTTTATCAACTTGTTTTTTTAAAAACTTGATGTGCGGAGCAATTTCTTTTCGCAAAGATTCAACCTGTGCAATATTTTCTTCAGTTTTTTCAAGTTTTCTCGCACTCTCTTGTTTTTTGTATTGATAGACCTTGAGCCCTAATGCATCTTCTATCATTTCCTTCCGCTCTTTTATGTTTGCATTTAAAATCCTGTCTGCCTCTCCTTGCGAGATAATATGATGGCCAGAAGAACCAATGTTCGCACTTGCCAAGAGTTCCACTACATCACGGAGACGAACTTGAGAGCCGTTTATGAAATATTGGTTGATGCTGTCGCGATGGACAGAGCGTTCAACAGTGACTTCATCAAAATCAATATCTAAAAAACGCTTGTTGTTATCAAAAACAACCTTAACAGATGCCCTGTTTGATCTCGGTATTGCCTTTGAGCCGTTAAATATAAGATCTTCTCCGCGCTTGCCGCGAAGAGATTTAATTGACTGTTCGCCAAGCGCAAAACTAAAAGCCTCGGCAACATTTGATTTACCCGAGCCGTTTGGTCCTACAATACCTGAAATATCTGATGTAAAATCAAAGATACTTTTTTTAGCAAATGATTTGAAACCGGAAAGTTCTAAGGATTTAAGATACATTTAGTTATTATACAATTTTATAAAAATAAAAAAACCGTCATGGATTCTTACATATTACAGGAGTATTGACATATATGATTATATATGTCAGACTACAGATGTAATTGTATTATTGAAAATTGAATAGAAAATATTCTAATTTTTTAAGAGAAAGGTAGGTATATTTTGAACAATGCAGAAACTCTAACAAATATAGGAAAAGATTATGCGGTATTTGGAATAATTTCAGATTATCAAGATGGTAAAATCCCCCTTATTCAAGAAAAAGGAGGATTCGAGAAAAAACTTTGGAAGTTACCTGGTGGAAGACCAAAAGCAATGGACAATTATTCTCCGGAGAGAACAGTTATGAGAGAAATTTCCGATGAAGTAGATGTAATTATTTTTGAACCAACTGAGCAAGATGTATTATTTATAAAACATCTCGACAGTCATGATTTTGTTGTATTTAAAGCAGATTATTATAACGGCAAATTAAAACCAAAAAAAGAAATTGAGAGGGCTGAAACCTTTTCTCCTGATGAAATAAAAAAGATGATTGCAAAAGGAGATATTGTTCAAAATCATGCAGAAGGGTTGACAGAATACTTTATCGACTTTGGCGACAAGCCATAACGAGCCTACTGACGGGAGGAACTGAATCAGTTCCTCCTTTTTTATTATATTGGCTCAATCCATTTTAATACCTCGCGCCAAATGGTTTTTAACTCCAATTTCTTGCTTCAAGTGCTTTTTGTGCCGCTTCCTGCTCTGCTTCCTGCTTTGATTTCCCTTCTCCTTCTCCTACAAACTCATCTTTGAGATATACGCCTACGACAAAGTTTTTAGCATGGTCGGGTCCTATTTCCTGAACTGTCTTATACTGTGGCGTAACACCGACTTTCTCCTGAGCAATTTCTTGAAAACGGCTTTTGCTGTCCTGCCAAAGTCCTTTAGCAACTATTTCATCTGTGAGAGGAAATAGATTCTTTGCGATGAAATCTCTTGTTGTTTCATACCCTTGATCAAGATAAAGCGCGCCTACAAACGATTCAAAAGTATTTGCCAGAATGTACTGCCTTGCTCGCCCTGTGTCTCTTGCCTCCCCCTTTGAGAGCAACAGAAATTCATTCATATTAAGTGTATTCGCAACAGATGAGAGAGTGTTTGTATTTACAAGTGCCGCGCGATATGAAGTTAAATCTCCTTCCGGCTTTTTGGGATATTTACCGTAAAGATATTCTGTTACTACAAGTTCAAGAACAGCATCGCCCAGAAACTCAAGCCTTTCATTATGGTCCATTTTCAATCCTTTGTTTTCGTTTAAATATGAACGATGAAGAAAAGCCTGCATAAGCAAGTTCTTATTTTTAAATGTAATTCCTATTTTATCTTCAAATTGTTTAAAGTTATTATTTTGCATTTTTCGTTTTAGGTTTTTCGTTTTAAAAGTATATTAATGGCCTTTGTTACTATCGGCAAAATATCGTCATAGAAATTCAGATCTAAAATATCTGAAAACTTAAACCATTTTGCGTCATCAAGACCTCCGGAAGAACCCAGTGTCAAATCTTGAAATTTTGCTTCACTCAGAAAGTATGTGACTTGTTTGCGTTTTTTACCAATCTTCGGATCGTTTGCAACATATTCATTTTCACCGAGTTTTTCTTTAATCTTTATATCTATACCGAGTTCTTCTTTTATTTCACGTACTGTTCCCTTCTTTTCATCTTCCCCCTTTTCTATACGTCCTTTCGAAAGTGTCCAGTGACCGAAAACATCATGGACAAGAGCTAAGTATATCTCTTTTTTATCTTTTGCATAGACAACCGCTCCGCCGAGTCTTTCAATTGGCATTTTCTCATACGGGATATCTTCTATTTTCTTCTTTATCTTCTTTTTAGAAACCTCGTCCTTGCCTGGCTCGCCTATCTCCTTATACACAGCGCCGAGAACACCATTTACGAATCGTCCGCTCGATTCTCCACCGAATGTCTTTGCAAGCTCGATTGCTTCATTTATCGCAACTTTTGCGGGTACTTCTTTCTTGTCAGAAAATAGAAGCTCATATAATCCTATGCGAAGTATGTTCCTGTCCACAATTGAGATCTTTTCAATTGGCCATTCAGGGGCAGCTTTTTCTATTATAATATCAATATCTTTTTGCTTATCTATTATATTCTCCAGAAGCTGTCCTACAAATGAAAAATCCCCCATACCGGGAGCAAATTCTTCGGCAACTCGAGCAAGCGCCGTTTCAAGATCTTTTATTTTTTCTTTTCCACCAATAAGACCGTTGAAGTCTAATTCAAACAGTGTCTGAAGTACTATTGATCTTGAAAGGTGCCTGTTAGACATTATTTATCTTTTATACCATCAGATATCAATGAGACAAATGTCTGATTGTAGATAACTTTCTATTTTTTTGACAACTCTGCCGCATCAAGTGGTTTCTCTGCTGTTTCTTCTGGTTCTTTTGTGGCTTCCTCATTTCTTTTTTTGTCTTTGTCCTTTATTTTAGCCTGCTTTTTCTCAAGTTTTGCGGTCATATCAATTACGACTCTTCCTCTGTACCTTCCGCATGCACCGCATATGCTATGGCGGTTATGCGGCGCTTTGCAGTCAGGACACAAGGAAAGCCGCTGCTCTTTGAGCGCGTGATGGGAACGTCTATTTCCCGTATGCCCTTTTGTATGTCGCATTCTAACTGACATAAAAAAAGTATACTAAAATAAAGAAGATTTAGCAAATCACTTGATTATAAAACTTCTGCGGTGGAGAGTACAGGGGCCGTATTTTTTTATTTTTTTGTAGTGTAGTCTTGTTCCGTATCCTTTATGCTTTTCAAAACAATACTTCGGATAGCGTTTGGCAAGACGTATCATTTTTCTGTCCCTTTTTACTTTTGCAACGACCGAAGCAAGCGAGATTATTGGCTCTTTTTCATCCCCTTTTATTATTGTCTTTTGAAGCTTGTATATACTCGGCGCTTTAAGCCTGCCATCTAAAAGCACACGGCATTGTTTTGAAGAAACATTTAATCTTTCTAAAGCTCTCTTCATCGCTTTATTTACTGACTTTACAATGCCGAACTTATCAATTTGCCCCGCGTTCGTAAAACATACGGCATGTCGTATGTTTTTGTTTTCTTCCATTTTTCCGAACCATTTTTCCCTCTGAATTTCTGTAAGCTGTTTAGAATCTCGAATGCCACTGAAAAATCTTCTATTAAAACCTGTCTGTATAAGCACCACACCCACAGCAACAGGTCCTGCAAGAGGGCCCCTGCCTGCCTCGTCTATTCCTATTGTGTAGTTAATCTTATTCTCCAACATTTTTTCATTATAGTATGCTTGATAAGTTCGTTTTATCGTTTTGCTAAGATGCTTTTTTTGTATATCTCCAGATGATCAAGCGCAATGCCAGTGCCTTTGGCGACACAAAACGCCGCTTCATCTGCCAAAACCGCTTTTACTCCAGTACGCTTGAATACCAGATCGGGAAAATTTCTCAACTGCGACGTGCCTCCTGTTGTTATAATCCCGCGGTCTATGATGTCCGCTGAGAGTTCAGGGGGCGTTTCCTGCAGAACTGTCTTTATCGCTTTTATCATCTCGCGCAGTTCTCTGTTTATGGCTTTGACAATTTCATTTGTTTTTACCTCAGCGGAGCGCGGAAGTCCTGTGAGAAAATCCCTTCCTTTTATAATCATCGTCATATCCTCCTCAACTTGAACTGCCGAACCTATCTTTATTTTAATATCCTCCGATGTCTTGTCCCCTATCGCCAGATTAAAAGTCTTTTTGATATAATCCGCAATCGCTCTGTCAATTCTGTTGCCCGCGCATTTGACGGATGTGGAAGCAACAATTCCTCCGAGAGAAATCACTGCAACATCAATAGTTCCTCCTCCGCTGTCAACTATCATATGCCCGCGCGCTTCATGAATCGGAATACCCGCTCCAATGGCCGCAAGTATCGGCTCTTTGACCACATAAACGCTTTTTGCTCCGGCTTTCATCGTTGCTTCAATAACTGCACGTTTTTCCGTTGATGTTACTCCCGCTGGTACAGAAACCATAACCTCCGGCTTGAAAAGATTCCATTTGCCGAGCGCTTTTCTCATATAGTAGCGCAACATCGCTTCAGTCACTCTGTAATCTGCAATGACTCCGTCTTTCATCGGACGATACGCTATTATGCTCTCCGGAGTCCTTCCTATCATTTCCTTTGCCTCATTACCAACTGCCAAGATTTTATTATCCTGCTCGGAGACCGCAACAACGGAGGGCTCATTTAGGACAACACCCTTTCCAGGCATATATACAAGAGTATATGTAGTGCCCAAATCAATTCCCAATTTTGGATTAAAAAATGACATAATATCTAATTTTTAACTCTTTTTATATCAACCCCTATTCCTCTTAATCTCTCCTCAATCCTCTCATATCCGCGGCCAATGTATTGTACATTATTTATCACAGATTCACCTTTAGCAATAATTGCTGCCATAAAGAACGCGAATTCTGCACGAAGATCAGGACCAACAAGCTCTTTGCCTCGAAGAAGTGTGGGCCCTTTTATCATTATTCTGTGTGGATCCCACATAGTTATATCAGCTCCCATTTTCACCAAATCGCTTGTGTAATTGAGTCGCCCTTCAAAAATCGTTTCAAACAACAAATTTTCTCCGCTAATTTGTGTCAGATATACCGCCATTGGCGACTGTAAGTCAGTAGGAAATCCTGGATATTCGTGCGTCTTTATATCAACACACTTAAAATTTTTATTCTTCATCCTTCCATTTCTTTTTATAATTATTTTGTTCTTCCTTTCAATTATCGGGACACCTGAATCTTTTAGCATATTTATCAAAATTTTTATATGCCCCGGATTGCAGTTTGTTATCTCCAAATCATCTCCCGCAAGCGCGCCAAGTATTAAAAAACTTCCGGCTTCTATCCTGTCGGGTAAAGTTTTATAAACTTTTTTTCCAGCTTTCAAAAGATCTCCGCCCGTTATTTCAACCGTTGAAGTGCCCGCGCCTTTTATTTTCGCCCCACATGAGTTGAGAAAATCTGCAATATCTTTTATTTCCGGCTCCATTGCCGCATTTCCAATAACGGTTTTGCCTTTGGCAAGTACTCCCGCGAGTATTAGCGTTTCCGTGACTGTCACGCTCATTTTATTAAGAAAAATATCTGCACCTTTAAGTTTTTTATTTTTACCAATAGATATATTATAAAATTCTTTTTCTTTTTTCACTTTTGCTCCCATTTTTTTGAAACCATCAAGAAATGCGTCTATTGGCCTTGCGCCGATAACACATCCGCCCGGATGCGGAAAGGAAACTTTCCCAAAACGGGCAAGCAGGGGGCCTGAAAGCACGATTGAACCGCGCATCTTCTTTGAAATATCTCTATCTAAAGATGTTAATTTTATTTTATTCGCAGTAATACAATATTTTTTCTTTTCTGCCTTCTTTACGTCGGCTCCGAGTTTTTGGAGAAGCGCGTTTATGTTCTCTACATCCTTTATATCCGGAACATTTGATATACAGAGTTTATCTTTAAATAGTATAGATGACGCAAGAGCCGGTAAAACTGCATTTTTAGCCCCATTTACAGCGATTTTACCCTTTAGTTTCTTCTTCCCTCCAAGCCCTTTAATAAGAAATTTATCCTTAGTTTCAGTTTTCATCACACAATTGTACGGCTTTTTAGGACTTTTTACAAACTTTCAAATCTGAAACCAAACCTGTACCTATAAACACGATTGTAAGTATAGGTTTAGATAAAAGTTTTGTGTATGGTGCATAATTGTATGTAATTGAATAAAAATTAACCACATTTTTCGCTCAAAATTTCAAGTAAAAAATGTGGTTAATAATCTTCATGATTGAATTATTTCAGATGAAATAATTCAGCTGGAATTCCAGTGTCAATTAACGAAACTAAACCTTCATCTACGGGTAAAATAAAACCAAACTCCCATTTTAACTCATATACTTCTTTTTTTTCTGGTTCGAATGTATCCGGAGTATTTGTTTCATTGAGAAATTTGAAAATTATTCGACCGTCATATAATAAACATGGGTCTACAAATCCATCAATTTTCAGTTTCATTTTAAACAAATCAGTGTGCGCTTCATCCCACATGCCTGTAGCGAAATTAAGGCATCTTATGTGACTAAACTCAATAACAATATCCTCTTCTTCTCTTTCCAACTTTGTAATAAATCCACGTGTTAATGCGCCACGGTGTGTATTTTCTATCATTCTTCTATTAATAATATAATCTACACCGTAACTATACTCGTCATCTTTAAAGATTTGCTTCCAAGTCAATTTTTTTGTCATTATATTCCCCTTCCTAGAAAGAACAAAATTTTATAAAGATAGATTACAACACAAATAAAAAAGAGTCAAGAACGAGAGTTTTGGTGGATTTTGGTATGCTGTAGGTAATGCAGATTATTAACGTCATCCCAATAGCAAAAGGTATAGGAAAAAAGGTGCTTACCTACTACAGCGCAAACCCTATAAAAGAAGGATTTGTCATTTCCGTACCACTGAGAAAAAAAATGGTGCCAGGAATTGTGCTCTCTTCAAAGAACATTGAAAATGAAAAAGCAAAGATAAGAAGCGCGAGCTTTGCACTAAAGAGGATTGATGCAAAAAATGCGCAAACTCTTTTTTTGCCAGAATTTATCTCTGCCGCACAAACCGCCTCGGAGTATTTCGCGACAACTACAGGCGCAGTGCTTGCAGCAATGACCCCGAACGCAGTTTGGGATGAAATAGGAAAAACCAAAGTATCCAAAACGAAAAAAGTCCATCAAAGTCAGTTAGCATCTGGAAAACTTGTACTGCAGTCTGAAATAGCAGATCGCTTTGCAAGCTATAAATCTTTAGTACGAGAGGAGTTTGCAAGACAATCGTCCGTGTTTCTTCTGGTGCCTACAATGCATGATGCAGAAAAGGCACAGGAATTCCTGAAAAAAGGGATAGAAAGTCATACATATGTTTTACACGGCACGCTATCAAAAAAAGAGCAGATTTTAAAGTGGAAAAATGTGCTTAAAGCTGGGCACCCCGTACTTATAATAGCTACAGGGACATTTCTCTCAATCCCAAGAGATGACATCGGAACGATTATCGTAGAGCACGAGAACTCTCGTGTATATAAGCAGTTCAATCGCCCGTTTATAGACCATAGAGTGTTTGCTGAATTCTTAGCGGATAGCAGGAAAATACAGATTATTTTCGGTGACTTGCCTTTAAAAATTGAAACAATGTGGAGATATCAGGAGGGCGATCTTGACGAATTCTCTCCTTTGAAGCTCCGTACGGTAAGGAGTGCCAACCAGAGAATAGTTGATATGAAGAATATCAGATACCAAAAGGCAGGCCGATTTGAAATCATAGGGAGTGAATTAAAAAACCTAATCTCCGGTGCAATAGAGAAAAAAGAGAATGTATTTGTGTTTGCCGCACGCCGCGGACTTTCCTCTTCAACAATCTGCCGTGACTGCGGTGCAGCGGTTTTCTGCGAGAACTGTGACGCACCGGCAGTGCTACACAATACCTCAAAAGGAAATCGTTTTCTCTGCCATGCTTGCGGAGCGTCCCGTAGCGCAAACGAAAGATGCAAAACTTGCGCAAGTTGGAAACTGGAAACTCTTGGGATAGGAATACAGCTTGTAGAGAAAAAATTAAAGGAAGCATTTCCTGAAAATCAGATATTTGTAATTGACAAAGACGCAACTTCAACTCACAAACAGGTTCGTGCTGTAGTTGAAAAATTTTATACAGCAGAAGGAGCTGTCCTTTTGGGGACAGAAATGGCGCTTTCCTACCTTGACAGAGCGGTAACATACAGTGCAGTGGCATCAATTGACTCTTTGTTTTCACTTCCCGAGTGGAGAATGCCGGAAAAAATTCTTTCACTCCTCTTGAAGGTAAAAGAAATCACAGAAAAGGAAATGCTTATACAAACAAGAAAGCCAAACCAGAAAGTTTTTGAATATGCCGCCAAAGGTAATCTTGTCGATTTTTATAAAGATGAAATAAAAAAGAGAAAGCAATTCGGATATCCGCCATTTAATACCTTTGTAAAAATAAGTGTTGTCGGAACACAGGAACGCGTCTTAAAAGAGATGAAATACGCTAAAGAACTTCTAAAAAAATACGGTATTCAAATATATCCGTCTTTAGTAAAAATAGCGGGAA
This sequence comes from Candidatus Phycocordibacter aenigmaticus, assembly GCA_002327585.1. Classification (GTDB taxonomy): domain Bacteria; phylum Patescibacteriota; class Minisyncoccia; order Phycocordibacterales; family UBA2163; genus UBA2163. The sequence goes on along the minus strand of DCWL01000002.1, from coordinate 4,411 downwards.
GGAAATTCGCAATGTACGGACTTTTAAGAATTGGCAGAGGCAAATGGCCAGACAATGAAATGGTAGAAATCTTGTGTTCCTTGCCTCCGTATTTCTTTATTGATGTTGACCCTGAAAGTTTGTTATAATTAAAATAGTGTTGTCGATAGGTCTCTTTTGTTCTCCTTTCTGGCCTTCGGCAAGACCCCCCGCTTATTTTTTACCCTTCATTATAGCGGGGGTTTTTTTATGCTTATTTTTAAGCTATTATTGAAAAATGGAAAAAATAGTTCAAGATGGAGACCCTATTTTAAGAGATAAGGCAAAGGAAATACCGATTGGAAAAATACAATCCGCTGAAGTAAAGAAAGTTCTCAAAGATATGTCAAAAACACTTGAAAAACAGAAAGATGGAGTTGCAATAGCCGCACCGCAAATCGGAGTGCCACTCCGCATTTTCATAGTGTCCGGAAAATTGTTTGACCATGGAGAAAGTGAAATTTCTTCATCACTTCCAGATCTTGTATTCATAAATCCGACAATTACAAAATTCTCAAAGAATAAAGAATCTCATGAGGAGGGATGTCTTTCTGTACGCGGTAAATATGGAACTACAAAACGAGCAAAGAAAGCCACTGTTCGCGCGTATGATGAAAATGGAAAAATATTTGAGCGTGGTGGAAGCGGGCTCTTGGCGAAAATTTTTCAGCATGAAATGGACCATCTGGACGGAGTTCTCTTTATAGATAGAGCGAAAAACATTCATGATACGAAAAAATAAGCCAAAAATTGCATTCTTTGGAACCTCAAGGAGTTCCACAGTAGTCCTTGAAAAATTAAAAAAGGCGGGATTAACTCCGAACTTAGTCGTAACATCGCCCGACAAGCCAAAGGGTAGAAATCTTATTGTAACTTCCCCACCGGTAGGAATATGGGCGGAAAAAAATATAGTAAACTTTGTACAACCAGAAGAATTTGATAAAAGTTTCTTGGATTTCCTACGTGAAGAAAATTTTGATTTGTTTGTAACTGCCTCATACGGAAAAATATTGCCAAAAGAAATTCTTGATATTCCAAAATATGGAATGCTAAATGTACATCCCTCTCTCTTGCCTAAACTGCGAGGTGCCTCTCCTATAATATCCGCAATACTTGGGGACGAGAAAAAAACAGGAGTTACGATTATGCTTGTTGACGAGAAAGTGGACCATGGGTCAATTCTCGCACAAGCCAGCATTGAACTGGAATCGTGGTCTGCCAGCGCAAGCTGGCCTCCGAAGGCAAGCGAACTTGAAGAAATCCTCTTCACAGAGGGCGGCAAATTGCTTGCCGAAGTAATTCCAAAGTGGATCGCAGGGAAAATAAAGCCAGAGGTGCAGGATGAAAGCCAAGCTACATTCACAAAAAAAATCAAAAAGGAAGACGGGCTTATTGAACTGGACGGTGATCCTTATCAAAATCTTTTGAAGATTCGTGCATTTGATGAGTGGCCTGGTGTATATTTTTTAGTGAATCGAAACGGCAAAAAAATACGCGTCAAAATAACTGACGCAGAAATTGAGGATAATAAACTAAAAATAAAAAAAGTTATTCCAGAGGGTAAAAAGGAGATGGATTATGAAGATTACCTGCGGGGATAAATTGCACGCATTAGATTTTTCAATTTAGCTCCGCCTTTTCTTATAAAGCGAAGACGTTTGCCCTTAAATCTGCGGAGTTCCCGCACAATCTCCTTTTCAACCTTGTCAATTGCATTGAAAATCGTTGCCTCTTCTGATGATACCCTCATTTGCTTTCCCGCAATATGAAGATTGATTTCAGCTCTGAAGATGTTCCCACTTTGGTGATGCTTGGTAGTTTTTCCTATCTCAATATCAAAGAGCACACTTGTGTCGTTTGGATCAATCAGTTTTTGGGCAGATTGCAGTCTTTTATCTAAGTAATCGGAAATCTCCTGTGTAAATTCAATGTTTGTGGTCTTTATATTTCTTCTTGCCATATATTGATTATTGATTCCTCTCGTATACTCCTACAAGTTCTGTTTGCTCAAGTATATGCCCTTCCATCGCTTCTTCTACTTGTTTCTTTGTCGCGCCTTCTCCCAAATCAAGTTCTGTATCAAGAGAGAAAAGCTTGAAAAAGTATCTGTGCTGTCTATCCGGAGGGCATGGGCCATGATAATCTCTGTTCCCTGATGTGCCAACACCCGAGACTCCATCTGGCTCTTCCCCTTCTTTTATTTCGGTTGTTGAAGTTGAAATGTTGAATTTTATCCAATGATTCCATGTTCCGGTGGGAGCATCAGGATCATCCATTATCAAGACAAGTGACTTTGCATTTGGGTCAACTTCGCTTATAAAAAGTGCGGGACTGACCCCTTCTCCGTCACAAGTGTACTTTGGTGGGATTTCTCCATTGTGCTTAAAAGACGAGCTTGTAAGTTTTAATGTACCCATAGATAATTCCTGATTATTTATAATATTTTCCTCTTCGCCTGTGCCCTTAATCTCAACAGATGATGTGCTCATAATAGCAACCACAACTGCAATAAGTGCAATAATGATTATGAAAAATAACACATGCGAGAGCTTCATAATTATATTATATCATATGCTAATTATGCTCGTGGTCATCAGGCGTGTCTGGCGCATACTCGTCATCGGTGTCTATCATCTGTATAATTTCTTCAGGTCCTTTCTCCTCCAGACAACACGGCTCGTGCCCTTCATAAAAGAAAGCCATTATCATACCAACTGACGCGTGGTGAACATTGTGGCAATGAAAGAGCCATACACCAGGATTATTGGCCTCTATCACAAGATCTCTTCTTTCTCCTGGGTGTAAGGTAATTGTATCCATTGATTGCTGTGCAGACCTTGGAACTAGCTCGCCGTCAATTGCTATAACTTTAAACGAGTGTCCATGTGTATGCATTGGGTGTACCGCTTCACTTCCATTGTTTACAAGTCTGACAATAACTTTGTCTCCTTCTTTCACCCACAGAGTTCCCTCTTCAAGATTGTCGGGAAAAATCCTACCATTTATCGTAAAGACATTTGCTTCTTGGTGGACATGGCTACCGTCATCCCCGACCAGATGTATGGCATGGTTCATTCCTTCATCCCCAACAGCCCATTCATCAAGCATAAAAATGTACTCTCTATCATAATTAGACGTATGTCGTTCATCGAATCTATTTTTCGGCTCAATAATAAGAGGCCCGTGAAGCCCCATGTCATCCTGCAAGGCAATATCTACGTGCGACGAACCATGTGTGTGATAAAAGTGCGTACCTGCATTTACCGCAGTAAATTCATACACAAAAGTTTCTCCCGGTAATATTGGGTACTGATCTAGACCAGGCACACCGTCTGAGCTGTTTTCAGGCATACGCACACCATGCCAGTGAATAGTAGTGCCCTTGTCATAAGTAAGATGATTCATGACAACAACTCTTACCTTGTCGCCTTCATCCACGCGAATTGTCGGGCCGGGTATTTGCCCATTATATCCCCATGCATGCACACTTTTCCCGTCAGCGTATTCCCACATGATATCGTCTATGGTTATATGAAATTCTTTTGCCCCATCTTTAAATACATACGGTAAGTCACCAACACGATCCGTGTGTCTTTTTGTTGGCAGAACAGAATCTTCCATCTTTTGCACAAGCATCACCGTGCCGTCAGGCATTACATGTGCTCCAGGAATTGTCTCGCCACTCCCAAGCACCACTGTTCCGTCGGGCATAACACGCGCACCGCCTGCATTGTCTCCGGCTGTCGTTTTTACGCTTCCATCTTCTTGAACAAATGCGCCATCTAAACCAGGAGGTATGTTGAGGTCTGCTATACTGTCATTCGTCTTATTTTTTAAAAACAAAACACCGCCAACAACAATGATTATGATTATAAGTATTGGCAACAATTTTTTTTGTAAATCTTTATTCATATATCTTTAACTTCATATAGATTATTATAGAATAAAAGAAGTCTTATCGCTACAAATTGTGGCTCCACTCACTGGACGATGTTAGAACCTGTTTGGGGTAGGGAAGTATAAAGGAAGATTTAGAAAAAATAATAGGGACTGGCATAATACCAATCCCTATTTAAACAAAGCTTACTTTCTGGAAAATGTTCATTTACATGGCAAGTCCGAGTTCACTAAGCTCATGGAGCTCAGCATCTACTGATTTGCCGTCTGGATAAAACCAGTAAGGCCAACCTGTAAGAGGACCACCAACCATTCCGAGCTTTGCTATCTCATTTCCACTTTCATCAGTTTTTACGTATCTAACTTTTCCATCTTCTTCTATCTTTTTTACAGTCATCTTCCACTCTCCTTATAAAGGTTATACATTTTAAGGTTTCGTCTATTGTACCATATATAATAATACTTGTCAAGCTCCACTCACTGGACGATGTTAGAA
>DCWL01000014.1 GCA_002327585.1 Candidatus Phycocordibacter aenigmaticus | reverse complement strand
TCTAACCGCAGCACTTTCTGTTAACTATCTCTTTGCTGCATGGGTAGGACCAACTCAATCACCACCGGGGGGTAATACTTCCACGCCGATTCATGTTGGTTCAACTGATCAAGTGAAGGATGGGGGATTGTCAGTAGATGCACTTTCTGTATTCGGAGGTGGATACTTTCAGGGGAATGTGGGGGTTGGGGTGGTGACGCCGACAGAGGCATTGGATATTAGTGGAGGAGTAAAAGTTGGAAATACAACAAATACAAATGCCGGCACAATCAGATGGACAGGAGCTGATTTGGAAGTATACAACGGAAGCGCATGGGTTTCTCTGACAAGTGAAGAAGCGGCTCCGGCAGTACCGGCAGTACCGGCAGCAGCTCCAAAATATACTGACTGTATTAATGTTGGAGGAAGTTATGTTGGAGGTATGTGTTATGTTGGAGGCTCAAGCTGTCCATCTGGATGGAGTCCAAACGCAAGTTATAGTAGTACTGTACCAAATTCAGGATCTACTAATAAATCTAGTTGTGGTAGAGGAAACAAATCGACTCCACCTCAATGTACAACAGGAAGTCACAACAGAGCAAATGCTGGTGTTGAAAGTTGTGTCTATGGATATTCTTATGGTTATAGAAATTGGGGTTGTTCAAAAACAAGAGTATCTGCCACCCAAACCGAAATCGGTTGCGTGAAGAATTAATAGAATTAGTCGAATAAGATTAAAGAACTTGTTCTCATATGCGGACAAGTTCTTTTTTGTATTTAAGTTCGTTTGATATAATAAAACTAATGCACATTCAGACAAAACAGCTGAAAGATTTTATCCTTGACTCAGGACTTATCTCCCGCGCTGATTTTGAAAAGACTGAAAAAGAATTCTCCAAAAAGGCGGGCAAGGAAACCCAAGAGAATTTTGGAAAACTTCTTGTCAGCCACGGGCTTATAACAGAAGATAATTTAAGGCGAATGCAGGCGTATGTGCTCGGTATTCCTTTCATCAGTCTCAAAGGAAAGAAAATAAATTTTGACATACTATCTCTTATTCCAGAGCCGATTGCGCGGAATAACAACATTGTTGCATTCAAAAAAAGCAAAGACGGTTTGGAAGTTGCTATGCTTGATACTGATGACTTGGCCGCTATTGATTTTGTTAAGAAAAAAGTGAAACTCAAAATCCTGCCGCGCTTGACTGACAACGATTCACTAAAAGAAGTTCTTCTTCAGTACCAGAAGACACTTAAAGATGAATTTGGCGACATTATCAAACGAGAATCAGAAACACTTAAAAATGTTTCAGAGAGCAACGAGGACGCAAAAGAATCAGAAAATGAGCTTAAAAAGCTCGCGGAAGATTTGCCAGTTGTGCGCATTGTGGATTCTCTTCTGCGTCATGCGATTATTCAAAATGCATCTGATATTCACATTGAACCGATGGAGCAAGAAGTCCTTGTACGCTATCGTATTGACGGAATTCTTCATGATGCAATGACTCTTCCGAAAAGCGCCGCATCAAGTATTACAGCGAGGATAAAAGTGCTTGCAAAACTAAAACTTGATGAAAAGAGGCTTCCGCAGGATGGAAGGTTTAAAGTTGAAGTAAATAATGAAAAGGTCTCGTTTAGGGTTTCTGTATTGCCGACTTATTTTGGCGAAAAGACAGTAATGCGCCTTCTTAAGGAAAATATCTCGGGATTTTCGCTCGAGGGTTTGGGTTTCCACGGGGAAGGGTTGGAGCGGATTCACGCTGCCACTAGGCTCAAAACAGGAATGATTCTTACCACTGGCCCCACTGGCTCCGGAAAGACGACAACACTTTACACCGTGCTTGATATTTTAAATACTCCGGACGTAAATATTTCAACAGTTGAAGACCCTGTTGAATACCAAATGCCGAGAATAAATCAAACACAGGTCAAGCCGTCTATCGGATTTACTTTCTCATCCGGGCTTCGCTCGCTTGTGCGCCAAGACCCAGATATAATTATGGTGGGGGAGATTCGAGATGAAGAAACGGCATCACTTGCGATAAATGCGGCGCTAACCGGACATCTTGTCTTCTCCACTCTCCACACCAATTCCTCCTCAGGAGCTGTACCGCGCCTTCTTGATATGGAAGCCGAACCGTTTCTTCTCGTCTCAACTGTGAATGTCATTATTGCCCAGCGTCTTGTAAGAAAATTATGCTCAGCGAGAAAAAAATATTTTTTGACTGAAGCGGAAATTGAGACACTTAGAGAATCTGTTGACCTTGATAGAGTGCTCACAGCGCTAAAAGAAGAAAATATTGTTAAAAAAGATACGGAGTGGAAAAAGATTCCATTTTATAAAGCAACAGAAACCCCAGAGTGTGAAGATGGTTTCAGCGGCCGGATGGGCATTTACGAAGTGCTGAAAATATCACAAACAATAAAAGAACTTATAATGAAGGGAGCGACGACCGAAAAGATTGAAGAGCAGGCAAAAAAGGAAGGAATGCTCACAATACTCGAGGACGGCATCTTTAAAGCCGCACAAGGGGTGACGACTATTGAGGAGGTATTAAGGGTCGTCTCTGAATAAGTTTAATATGTCCAAATTTCACTATAAAGCAACAAAGAACGGAGAGGAGTATGAAAATACGGTGGATATGCCGGACAGATTTGCCGTGTACAGGAGCATAAGAAAAGAGGGAGGTACGGTAATTTCAGTTGAAAAAGAAGATAAAAAGCTTCCAGGAAAAATAAATTTTATTAACAATCTGCTTGGCGTAGTGAAAATCAACGATAAAATAATGTTTACGAGAAATCTGGCTGTAATGATAAAAGCAGGACTCTCGCTCTCACGCGCGCTCTCTGTTTTGGAGAGACAGTCCAAAAACAAAAAATTCAAAAAGATAATAGGAAAAATAAATACTGACATCAAAAAAGGGTCAAATCTTCACGACGCGCTTTCCAAGTTTCCGAAAGTTTTCTCTCCGCTTTTTATCTCTATGATAAAGGCGGGAGAGGAGAGCGGAGGACTTTCTGACGCGCTTGGAGTAATAGGGAAACAGATGGAGCTCGCTCACAATCTGAAGAAAAAAATAAGAGGTGCATTAATTTATCCATCAATCATTGTTATTGCAATGTTTATTATAGGAGCCATTATGCTTGTATATGTTGTCCCCACTCTTACACAGACTTTTGAAGAGCTTGGTGTTGAATTGCCGACAAGCACACAGTTTGTGATATCCATAAGCAAGTTTCTGACAGACAATACTATTGCCGCAGTCATACTCATCATCTTTTTAGGACTTGCAGCATTTGCAGGATTTCGTTCAAAGAAGGGCAGGCGTATGTTTGAGTTTATTCTCTTGCGCACGCCTATTGTCTCAGGACTTGTAAGGCAGACGAACTCTGCAAGAACTACACGCACTCTCTCTTCTCTTCTTTCCTCCGGAGTGGAAATTGTAAACGCCCTTTCAATTACTGGGGAGGTAATTCAAAACTCTTATTACAAAAAAATTCTCAAACAATCTGAAAAAAATATACAAAAAGGTCTCCCACTTTCAAAAGTATTTATGGAAAATGAAAAATTTTATCCCGTTCTCGTCGGAGAGATGATTGCAGTCGGCGAAGAAACAGGAAAACTCTCGGATATGCTTTTTCAGACAGCAGAGTTTTATGAAGATGAAATTGAGCAGAAGACAAAAAATATGTCTACGATTATCGAGCCATTTCTCATGATTTTAATAGGTGCAGTCGTGGGATTTTTTGCAATCTCAATGATTTCTCCTATTTACTCAATCTCAAGCGGAATCAGCTAGAATGTGTAAAAATACACACAATATTTTCTAAAAAACGCCGATTTTCTGCTACAATTAGATAATGAAGAAAGGTTTTTCATTAATAGAAACCGTTGTTGTCATTGCGATATTTGCGGTGCTGTTTACTCTGACATCTACTGTATTTTCCAGATTTAGTAACAACCAGGCGCTTAACCGCTCGGCAAGTGAAGTAAACTCCATATTGAACGAAGCACGCGCGCTTACACTTGCATCATATGATAATACTGTGTACGGAGTGCATCTTCTCCCCGACAGAGCGACCCTTTTTAAGGGGAATACATTTTCATCCTCTGATCCAGACAACAAAGTCAATGTAATCTCTTCAAGGGTCTCCATATCAAACATTGTGCTTTCAGGAGGTGGGAATGATATTATTTTTCAAAGATTAACAGGAAAGACTGGCCAAAACGGCACTATAACTTTATCGCTGATCTCCGATCCGTCAAAATCAAAAACAATAACTATTCAAGTATCTGGAATAATTGAATTATAAAATATTAAGATGCAAAATATTTTAACAAAACATAAAAATATACACCATCATTACTCCAGCGGATTCGGACTTATAGAGATTATTATTGGCGTATCGATTATTTCTCTGTCTCTTGTTGGGATAGTAACCGCATTCAATTTGTTTATGCGTACGGGGCTCACAAATACGGAGAAGATTCAGGCGACATATATATTGGAAGAGGGTGTAGAAGCATTTCGACATATTAGGGACAGCGGATGGTTATCAAACATAGATACGCTTGCAAGAGGGATACCATACTACATGGTTTTTGACGGTTCGGGATGGGAGGCAACCACAACTCAGTCACTAATAGACAATATATTTGACAGAACTGTGACAATTGAAGATGTATATCGGCGCGATTCCGATAATGACATTGTCGCTTCAACATCTCTGGACTCCAATACATTGGATCCAAATACAAAACAAATTACCGCTAAAGTTCTGTGGGACGGGAAAAAAGTGAATATGACAACATATTTTACGAACATTTTTAATAACTAATATGATTAAATTCCAACATAGCAAAAAAGCAGGCTTTTCTCTTATAGAGTTATTGGTCTACATCGCTATTATTGCCGCTATGATGACACTTGTTATTAATATTCTTTTGTCATCCTCAAAATCATACAATGACCTCAAACTCTCAAGGAATATAAACAATTCAGCGATAACCTCACTTGAACGGATGACGCGTGAAATCAAAGCATCGGACTATATTGATATATCAAACAGTGTATTTGATGCCAATCCGGGGAGACTTACTGTAAAAAACGCTACCACGACATCGGAATTCTACCTTGACGGAAACACACTTAAGGTAAAAGAAAACGGCATTCATGCGGGTGCTCTGACACACAATGAAGCATCTGTTGATAATCTTGTGTTTCGTACGGCAGACAATGGCACATCAAAGGGAGTTAAGATTGAGATGACATTATCCAGCTCATACCGCAATCTTTCAAAGACTAAGAAGTTTTATTCCTTTGGAGTGCTGAGAAATTCTTATTAAATTTATGAAAGTCTTATCTATGAAAAACAAAAAACAATGCGGAATGCAGACAAATGGCGGACAGGCTATGATAATTGCTGTCATGTTTTTTCTGGCGGGTAGTCTTATGATTTTGACAGGCGTGTCATCTCCGGTGCTGAAGGATATAAAGATTATCCGTAACTTGGAGAAGTCAAAACAGAGTGTATCTTTATCGGAGGGTGCGGTTGAGGATGTGGTGTATCGCATTAAAAATGGATTTAATTTTTCTGATACCGAAAGTATCACGTTAAATGGTGTTACGGCGACGGCAACAACTGCGGTTATTTCTGGTAAAAAAGAGATAACCGCAGTTGGGGGCAAGAATAATATTATAAGGGCAATAAAGGCTGTTCTTACACAAGAAAGCGAGGCATCATTTAACTATGGCATCCAGGCAGGCGATGGAGGGGTTGTTCTTAGAGATTCTGCATTCATTTCCGGCAATGTTTATTCAAATGGTTCGGTCACAGGTTCGAATTCAAATATAGTTAGTGGTGACGTTATATCGGCAGGTCCATCTGGTCTTATAGATGGTGTGCATGCAACCAGTTCTGGATATGCACACACAATTACCGACTCCACACTTGATGTAAATGCCTATTATCAGAGTATTTCAAATACAACAGTTGGTGGGACCTCATTTCCCGGCAGTGCTGACCAGCCGACCAATACAATGCCAATTTCTGATTCGTTGATAACCCAGTGGGAGACTAACGCACAAGCCGGCGGTGTCATAAATTCGCCTTGTCCTTATAAAATAGAGTCTGATGAGACCATTGGTCCGGTGAAGATTAATTGTGATTTGAAAATAAGTGGAAGTCCTGTTGTCACTCTCTCCGGCACCATCTGGGTTGCAGGTGATATTGAAATTGAGGATTCCCCAACAATTCGTGTTTCTCCATCACTGGGAGGAAATAGTGTAGCGATGATTGCCGACAATCCGTCAGACAGAATTGAGAGTAGTGAAGTGAAAATAAAAAACAACAGTACTTTTTTGAGTTCAGGGTTTGATGGTTCATATATCCTGGTCATTTCTCAAAACAATGATGCGGAAAACGGCGGCAGCGGGAAAGCAATTGAAGTTCAGAACGAGGCTATTGGAGATTTACTTGTATACGCTTCTCACGGCAAGATTTTGATTCATAATAATGTCAACCTAAAAGAGGTAACAGGCTATAAAATTGAAGCTAGAAATAATGCAAAGGTGATTTATGAAACCGGAGTATCAAACCTGCTGTTCACAAGCGATTTAAGTAGCGGATTCAACATAAACAACTGGCTTGAGATCTAGTGGAAAGAGAATTAGCAAATTATGATAATATATAGATTATGTCTAAAAATAAAAAACTAATAATAGCCAATTGGAAAATGAACCCGGCTACTTTAGCAAAAGCCAAGAAACTTTTTTTAATGATTAAAAAAGTTGCAAGCGGGGCAAAAAATGTGCAGAGCATTATATGTCCGCCTTTCATATTTCTCTCCGAACTCAATGAACTTTATTCCGGACACAGAATAGTACTTGGCGCACAGGATGTGTTTTGGGAAAAGGGTGGTGCTTATACAGGCGAGATTTCACCGGAAGAGATTAAAAGTGTCGGAGCAAAATATGTTATTTTGGGGCATTCGGAGCGTAGAGCTCTTGGTGAGACAAATGAAATTGTAAATGAAAAAGTAATTGCATCTTTGAAAGCTGGACTAAATGTAATTTTATGCATCGGCGAGAGCAATAGAGATTCGTATGCGCTGTATCTGAAGTTCTTGAGAGAAGAGCTTGAGAGTGCACTTTTGGATGTTCCAAAAAAGGAGCTAAATAATCTCATTGTTGCGTATGAACCGATATGGGCCATAGGAAAAAGAGCGAAAGACGCAATGTCACCTCATAAGATGCATGAAATGTCCATTTTTATAAAAAAGATACTTACTGAAACTTTTGATAAAAAATCAGCATCTAAAGTCCCCGTCCTTTATGGCGGTTCTGTCGAACCTGAAAATGCGGAAGGACTGCTTGCGCTTGGAGAGATTGACGGGTTTCTTTTGGGGCATGCTTCTCTTGATGCGGGCCAGTTCAATGAGATTTTAAGAATCGCAAGTAAGCTGAAATGAAATTAAAAAATATACAGGATGTCAAAGATTTAAAAGGGAAAAGAGTGCTCCTCCGAGCAACTCTTAATGTGCCCGTAAAGGAAGGTAAAGTTACGAATGATTTTCGCCTGCGACGCACATTAAAGACAATCCGATTTCTTCAAGAAGAGAGTGCAAAAATTATAATGATAGGTCATATAGGAAGAGACGCGTCGCTCTCTCTTTATCCTGTGTATGAATATTTCAAAAAATATCTTCCAATTTCATTTGCGCATGAGATTTTTGGAGAAAAGACCAATATCGCACTTAATAAAATAAAAAACGGAGAAGTTGTCCTTCTTGAGAATCTGCGTACAAATGAAGGAGAGCGTGGCAATAATAAAGAGTTTGCAAAAAAACTCGCATCAATGGCTGATATTTACGTAAACGATGCATTCTCTGTGTCGCACAGAGAGCATGCATCTGTAGTGAGCATTCCGCAATATCTGTCAAGCTATGCAGGGTTTCTTCTTCAGGAGGAAGTTGAGGAGCTCTCACATGCTCTAAATCCGCCATCGTCGTCACTTTGTATTTTAGGCGGTGCTAAATTCATAACGAAAGAGTCTCTTATTGAAAAACTTCTTGGGGTGTATGGCAAAGTATATATCTCCGGTGCGCTTGCGCATGATTTCTTTAAAATGCACGGCTATAATATAGGGAAATCGTTGATATCCAACATAGATGTTGACCTTAAGGCGCTAGTTTCCAATAAGAAGATTATGATTCCTCTCGATGTTGCTGTTGAAAATGCAGATGGAGTTTTTATAAAAAAGCCCGAAGAAGTCTCAAGCGAAGACAATATCGCTGACGCTGGGCCAGAGACAGCTGAGCAGCTTGAAAAACTTGTGCAGGATTCCAAATTTGTCTTGTGGAATGGCCCTCTTGGAGAATATGAGCGCGGTTTTATAAAACCGACAGAAAAGCTTGCATACGCAATTGCAAAAAGCCCAATCAAGAGTGTGATTGGAGGAGGAGACACAATGGCATCAATTGCGCATCTCGGGCTTGAAGACAAGTTTTCTTTCGTCTCAACGGGAGGCGGAGCAATGCTCCGGTTTCTTCTCGACGGCACGCTTGTCGGAATAGAAAAGCTTAAAAATAATAAATAATTTACAACTTAGCTCGGATTTTTTGGGCATTTTCTTCAAAATCATTTTTATTCCCCTTGGCTTCGCCCGGATACGGAAAAATCCAAGTGTGGGCGTGGGGGACTTCATCGCCTATAATTTTTGACCATACAGCATCTGTGCCGAATGTTCCCTGGATAACTTTTGCAATTTTTTGTACTACCGCTACATAATCACAATAATTTGGAGAAGCCTTGTCGCACTCAGGCAAATCCCATACCCACCTGAAATGTTTTTTTGGAATTATCTGTGTATGTCCGGGCGATTGGGGATTAATGTCCAAAAAGGCAAGAAAGTGTTCGTCTTCATATATCTTATGCGACGGAATCTCTCCTTTTATAATTTTGCAAAATAGACAATCATTCATGTACTCTATTATATGCTAAAATAGACTGATGTCTAAATATTCTATCAGAGAAAATGTAACAGAAAATGATACAGGCGAGTTGAAAGAGTATTCTGAACTGATGCAAGAACTTCTTTTTCATCGTGGGTTAAAGACCGCCAAGCAAGCAGAAGTTTTTCTCAACCCCGATTATGACAATCACACTCACGATCCATTTCTCCTTAAAGATATGAAAAAGGTGGTGTCGCGAATTCTCAATGCAATTGACGAAAAACAAAAAATTGTAATTTACAGCGATTATGATTGTGATGGCATTCCGGGAGGAGTGATATTGCATGATTTCTTCAAGAAGATCGGGTATAAAAATTTTTCAAACTACATTCCACATCGCCACGAAGAAGGATATGGACTTAACGCTGACGCACTTGAACAGTTTGCAAAAGATAAAGTCAGACTCGTCATAACCGTTGATTGCGGTATATCCGATGCATCGCATATAAAGAGAGCAAAAGAGCTTGGAATTGATGTCATTATTACAGACCACCATCTTCCAAGTGGAAAGCTCCCCCAAGCTTACGCGATTTTGAATCCAAAGCAAAAGAGCGATAAATATCCGTATAAGGAGATATCGGGCGCAAATATAGCGTTTAAGCTTGTACAGGCCCTTATAAAAAAGGGAGATTTTGAGATTAAAGAAGGATGGGAAAAGTGGCTTTTGGATATGGCCGGTCTTGCGACCATTGCCGACATGGTGCCTTTACTTGACGAGAACAGGGTATTTGCATATTACGGGATGAAAGTTCTTAGAAAATCTCCCAGGCCGGGACTTATGAAATTGTGCAGAAAAATGAAGATTGACCAGAGATATCTCAATGAGGATGATATTGGTTTTATGCTCGTGCCTCGCATTAATGCCGCATCCCGCATGGATGTTCCGGATGATGCGTTTGAACTTCTTGCAACGGAAGATGAGGTAGAGGCAGATCGTCTTTCTGCTCATTTGAATAAAATAAACAATGAACGCAAAGGAATAGTTGCGGGGATTGTGAAAGAGATAAAAAAGAAGATTACAAAACTCGATACGCTTCGCAGTGTAATAGTAATGGGAGATCCTCGATGGAAGCCCGCGCTTTTAGGACTTGTCGCAAATACTGTTGTTGATGAATACAAAAGACCTGTATTTCTGTGGGGGCGGGACAATGGGAGTAATCTGAAGGGCTCCTGCCGCTCAGACGGAAGCGTGAACTTGGTTGAGCTTATGTCTTCAGCTGGTAAAACACTTATTGAATACGGCGGACATGTATTCTCCGGCGGCTTTTCTGTATCTGTGGAGAATGTGCATAATCTTGAAGATGTATTGTGCGGTTCATATGAGAAAATGAAAATAAATAATTCTGAAGACATCAAAGAATTTATAGACAAAAAACTTTTAATTGATGATGTTAACTGGGATACTTATAAAATAATTGAACAACTCGCTCCGTTTGGGATTGGTAATCCAAAACCACTGTTTTTGTTTGAGAATATTGAAATTACAGAAGTTAGGCATTTTGGCAGAGAAGAAGGACATCTTCAGCTTAGTTTTGAAAATAGCAACGGAAAGAAGATCAACGCAATTGGGTTTTTTGTAAAAAGCAATAGTTTTGGCGCAAATCTGGATAAGGGGCGAAAAATTAATCTGATTGCCACAATGGAAAAATCAACATTCAGAAATTTTCCAGAATTGCGTTTGAGAATTGTTGATGTAATATAGATTTAATTATGCAAAAAGAAAAAATAATTCTTTTCACAGACGGTGGAGCAAGGGGAAATCCCGGTCCTGCCGGCATCGGCATTGTCATTGCCGATGACAAAGGAAACATTTTGAAAGAAGTTTCAAAGTTCTTAGGCGATACGACAAATAATTTCGCAGAATATGAAGCGGTGATTGAAGGGTTGAGAGCGCTTAAGAGAGTGTTTGGAACAGAGAAACTGAAGGATTTTGACATTGAAGTAAAGCTTGACAGTGAGCTTGTGGCAAACCAGCTCTCCGGCACGTATCAGATAAAAGAAGAATCTCTTTTCCCGCAGTTTATAAGAATTCACAATATGCAGGTTAAAGATTTCCCTAAAATAAAATTCTCCCATATTCCCCGTGAGAAAAATAAAGAGGCAGACCGTCTTGCAAATGAAGCAATGGACGCCGCTTAGATTGACTTGAATATAGATTTAACATCCAGAACTCTTCCCAACGATTCAGCATCTCCTATCATGGCGAAAGTTGGAATTCCCAAATAGCAATTTTTATCTTGGAGTATCGCACCTCCTCCGGAATTTCCAGATTCTATCTTTGCCGATGTAATGTAATAATTATTTTCGTACCCAGAGATAATTCCATCTGTCACAGTTATATCTGTACTGGAGCCTATTTTAGGGTAGCCGATTACGATAATTTTATCACCAATTTTTGCCTTATCACTGCAAAGGGGAGCTTTGTAATTTTCAGTTAAATTAACTATGTGGCTGTGAGGCTGAGATATTTTCAGCTTTCCTACATCAGCTGTTTCTCCCCAGTAAATTTCTCCCTCATCAATTTTTGCAATTAAAGATTCATTAATGCCTGGAACGTCTATCCTGCAGAAATCCGGGGTATATTTATTATCTTTTGATACTATATGCTTATTGGTTATAACCTCTATGCCGCTTACAGTCTCTATGATAATACCCGATCCCTTTATTACTGCGGAGGGTTTCCCGTTTGTGTAAAAGAAATGACAGCTGACTTTTACGGTTATTGGTCTCCATTGAACAACTACATCATTGATACTGACCGTTTCTCTTTGCAAGTCGGCCACATTACTTTCTAGAGTCCCTAGTTTTTTTTCAGATTCCCGGTCTTTTAACTCCACTTTTGTTTTCAAAACATTTATTTCTTTTACAGCTATATCCAAAGCTTTTTTTTGAGAATAGACCAAAGCTGACAGCTCTTTTTCCAAAGCCTCTTTTTTATTCGTTCGATCTTGATATTTTTTATGCAAAAATGCTCCTGCACCGCCAATTATGACTATTGCCACTATAAGCATAAAACCGGTCAATAATTTTATATGTTTTTTTGCCTCATTCATGTTGAATTTTTAACACAAAGAACCATACTACTATTCCAACTATCTGTCAATACCCTATCTGTCATGTCGGCCAGCTTTCCTGTTATACTCTTTAAATGAAGCAAAATTCTCTCTATATTTTTATTGGAGGATTTGTTGCCGGAATTTTGTTTCGTTCTTTTGTTAATCTTGGGTTTTCATTTTCAATATTTCTAATCGCACTCTCAGGTGCGATTTTCCTTGCCACACTTCGCGAAGCGAGGCGGGTTTCTATTGCATTTTTTATTTTGGCGGCGGGGTTTGGTGTTCTGCGATTTGATATTGCGGATTTGAATAAAGGAAACATTGTTTTGGATGAAGTTGTGAGACAGGAAATTATTGCAGAGGGGATTTTGGTTGATGAGCCAGATGAGCGTGAAAATCACACAAAATTAATTATTCTTCTTGACACCATTCTTGTTCCCACCAAAAGTGCTGTGGAAGATAAGATAATTGTCACTGCAGACATTCACCCGAGATTTTCATATGGGGACAAATTACGTATTAAAGGGGAACTTAAAAAACCTAAGAATTTTGCAGGAGATGACGGACAGATTTTCGATTATGTCTCATTCTTAGAGAAAGACGATATTTTTTATCAAATATTTTATCCGGAACTTGAACTTGTCTCAAGTGGTAACGGCAATGTTCTCAAGCACACGCTCTTTGCATTCAAAAAAAGTTTTCTTGAAAAAGTCAGCAGGGTAATTCCTGATCCGCAGGTATCTTTACTTGGAGGTCTTGTAGTCGGCGCAAAGCAATCTCTCGGAGAGAAACTGCAAGATGATTTCAGAAAAACCGGCATCATACACATCGTGGTGCTCTCCGGCTACAATGTGACAATTGTCGCAGAGGCAATAATGAGATTTTTCTCATTTCTTCCGTATGTATTCGGTGTTTTAATCGGCGCGATTGCAATAATATTTTTTGCGATTATGACGGGAGCTTCAGCAACAATTGTTCGTGCTTCTATGATGGCGCTTCTTGTGCTTGCCGCGCGTGCAAGCGCGCGCAAATATCTAATTACAAGAGCATTATTTCTTGCTGGATTTTTAATGCTCCTTCATAATCCGAAAATTCTTGTCTTTGACTCTTCTTTCCAGCTTTCTTTTATGGCGACAATCGGACTTATTTATCTTGCACCCAAAATTGAAAAGCATTTTCATCTTATGCCTACAAAATGGCAACTGCGGGAGTTCGCAGTTGCCACAGTTGCAACACAAATTTTTGTTTTGCCTATGATTTTATACAAAATGGGAATGTTGTCTTTAGTTGCACTTCCTGTAAACTTACTTATTTTGATGTTTATTCCACTGACTATGCTTCTTGGGTTTTTGACAGGAATGATAGGTTTTGCAAGCACACTCCTTTCATTCCCGTTTGCATTTATAACAAACGCACTCCTTATGTATCAGCTTAAAGTGGTTGATATTTTTGCATCACTCCCATTTTCTGCAATAGAAATAGACTACTTCCCGCTCTGGGCGGCAGTTTTTGTGTATATAATCTATGGATTATTTATACTAAAACTCAACAAACCTGATTCTTTACAATAATCACTTGATTGCATCTATAACGCCACGTCATAAATGGAGGCTATTGGGGGACAGAATTAAGAGATGGTACAATAAATAGTATTATAAAAACGCTATTATTAAATTCATGGAAAATTTTGAAAAACCAAAACAGCCGTCACAAGAGGATATAGCAAAAATAGAGAAGGACAAAGAATCCACTGAAGATAATGAGAGTAGTGGTTTAGATAAAAGATGGAATGAACTCGGTGACTTTGTTTCATCAAAACTTGAAAGAAAAAAAGATATAACAGAAAAAGATAACAAGGAAGTAAACAAATTGGATATCGAAGATCTTGAGAAGTTTAACTTAAGATTAAGTGAATCTTTTGACAACTTAAAAATAGATCAAGAGATATTAAGTGGAAAAACAGATGTTAGTAAAGAAGAGTACAAAGAAGCAGTACTTGATCTCTATAGAATACAAACAGAATTAGGTGATTTAACAGAGGAGTATGGTATAGAAAGTAAAAACTTTCTACTTAATGCGGTTGAAAAAATATACTTGGAAAAGACCTCTTTATTAGTACAAGAAGAAATAAACTCTGTATTACAAGGTCAGGAGCTTGAGGTAAAAGGAACCCTAAAAGATTTTCTTAAAGAACAGAGAAAGCATCAGGCACAGGGCTATTCACTAATAAGTAAAAGAGTACGAGACAGAATTGAAAAAGCAACATCAGAATTGCTAAAAGGAACGATAGAGACATTAAAAAAAGTATCACCTGGCGAAAGAGTACAGGAGTTTTTAGAAAATATTGATACTAAAAAAATCAGCGGCAAAATAGCAATTGGCTCATCAGCAATCTTGTTAGGCAGTTTAAGTTTATATGCAGTATTTAATCCAGAAATTGCAGAAGCAGAAGAGGAAGAGTTTGAGCAAAAATTTACAGAGCTTGTTGAGGAAATAAATCGCGCAAAAAATGAGATAGAAGTAATCAACACAAGAGTAGAAAGATATTCTGAAACAAGAGAAAAAACTCATATATTGGAAGGAGTTGCAAAAACGCATTACAATATACAAGAAGGTACTATTGAGGTCAGTAAAGGAAACCTAGTTTTAACATTTAATTCTTTAGAGAAATTTGGTAAAACTTTAACTGATGAAGAAATTACTAATGAACATTTTGAAAAATTTATAGAAAAAGCTGAAATGCGGAGAGATTATAACCGTAATATTGAAGATGAAACAAAATTTAATAATTTTATAAAAGATAGAGCAGAGGCAATAATTCAAGAAGAAAATTTCTCAGCATTGGATAAACTAACTCCGCGCGAATGGATGTTTGTAACTTCAAAAATTGTTCAAGATAACATAACATATGAATATGAAGCACTTACAAGTAATATGGGGAAAATTATTGATGGGAAAGAACGAACCAAGATGGATATTCTTAGAGAGAATATTAAATTAGATTCAATGCCACTAGACGAAGTGTTAATTGAGCATAAAAAAGGTGTATGTCGCCAATATTCTGCTTTGACTGAAGAGGTTGGAGAAAGGTTGAAGGAAGTAAGTAATTCCGATTTTCTAAAGAATGTTTATGTTGACGAAGTTGGTGGTCTAATAGCTGGAAATATGAGACATGCTTGGAATATTGTCTATGAGGTTAAAAGTGTAGAAAATACTGATAAAGTTGCCGTAGATATGTATTTTATTGATAATACAGCAGATGATAAAGTGGGAGAGGAAGAAGGGGATGTTTTGGGCAGTCAAATAGATGCTTATAATGGTCATATTAATTTAAAACAATTTTTAATAGATCGATCTGCAGAAGAAAGCCCTGGATATATTAAAGATAAAGGGATTGAAAAAGCAAAAGGTGCAACATTTAAGCCAGCTAACGCTATTTTTTCAGAAAAAGAAGTACTGGATATATGCAATGTCATTATTGATAACGCAGAAAAAAACGACTACGAGACACATATAGCAGAAACCATGAGCGCAGTTCTATTATTGAAAGAATATTATAATTACAACGAAGCAATAGAAGAAATTAAAGCTACAGAAGGAGGATATCCAGCTTCACCATCTTATGAATGGTATGTATTACAAGAAAGAATAAAGCCATTTATCGATGTCTTTATTAAGGAAACTAAAAAAGAAAACACACCATTTATTGTGGGTGACCTTACCGAAAATGATAAAAAAATGGTTAAAATTGAAGCAGATCTTAACCATTTAAGTAAACAATTAGAAGATACAGAGGGTGAGAAGGAGAGACAAAAGATAACTGATAAAATACAAAAAACAATAGAAGTTGGGAAGATATTTATTGAAGAAGAGAAGCAGAAAATCGTTAAAGAAAAAAAAGCACTAAATATTACAGATGAGAGTCCTATAATTAATAATACAAAAGATGAAGAACTCCAGACAGTAGAAAAGGAAAAGAGTGAATTTAGTGATTGGACATTAGGTAATATTAAAAACAAAATGTTAGAACTTCAAAATCTGAGATATGAAAGAACACTTACTTTAGAAGAGACAAATCAAAGAACTAATCTAGGAACTGTATTACAGGAAAAATTAACAAATGAATTTTCTGAAGAACAAATGAATGAAAGATTATACAAAATACAAGAAGAAAAGAACAGTTTAATCAAAGATATTGGAGATTCATTTAATGACCAACGATGGGATAAAGTTGCCATATTAGGTTTTGAAGAGAAAGCATTGAATAAAATAAAAGAGATAAAATAGATATATTAAGTAGAAATTGAATTGTTCTGCAATAGCATTTTCATACTTAATAAGAAAATTTGGTGTTTCCTCTATATTGAATTGATTTCTAAGTGTGTTTGAAATACCAATGTTTTTAGTACCAAGTGTCTCCCATAAATCAAAAATGATTACTTTTAAGTTCGTAGACTAAACTACAGCAAATTCAAAGAAGTTAGTAAGAATCTCTAATTCTAACCTTATAACCTTCCAATTCACAGTTCTAAACTTGCCTATCAAATAGAGAAGTATATACTATATACTAAGCTTAATTTAATAAAAACAACATAAAAATATGGAAAAAGGAGCAAAATTTGAAAAACACACACCTGAAGAACAAATTGAAATTCAAAAAGAAAGAACTATAAAAGATGCAGAATATCTTAAAGAAGGTGCAGAATATGTAATTGATGAAAGAGGAGGATTTCAGAAAAACCGGTATCATACACATCGTGGTACTCTCTGGCTACAATGTGACGTTCATGGAGCTGTATATAATAGACATAAACAACAAAAGGCGGATGAAACTTTACCTTTTATTGTAAAATTTATCCGCCTCCTTTCTTTTTAATTAACAGCAACCACAGTCATTAACAGTAACCTGTAGTATTTCGTCTACCCAAGAGATTACAATGAGAATAGCTTTTCCTTCTTTAGTAACATAAAAACAATCCCAGCGATCGTTAATTACCTTACATCCCTTATTCTCATAATAACCAGTAATAACTCTGGAAACTTCCGAATCAGGAGTAGCCTTCACTAGACTTAATTCAAAATTTTCCTTTATTCCTTTTTGTAAACCTGTTTTCACCGATAGTGCTATTTGAAGACCTCTAACTTCCAAGTCGAGCTTGTCCGTTAATTCTTTTGTCTCTACAAAATACGGTCTTAATTCCTTACTCATATATAGCTCCAAGGTGTCCCCTTCTTTGAGTATTAAATCTTTAAGATATTTCTCTATGGCTTTTTTTTCATCACCTGTAAGTTTAGGGAAAATCCCAATCGCAGATTTTGCTATCTCATGTAGTTCCAATATATCAGGTTTTTTGACATCCTCTCTTTTCAAGAGCATTTTTCTCATATCATCAAGAATATAAAGACTCTTAATGATGTAGTCACCTAATTCCCTGATTTCCAACAGCTTTAACAATACCTTTACTACTTCGTCTTTAAACTGTGGGTAAGTAGACAAACCTGTGTCTACCCTTTCTTTAATATAAGTTACATTAAAATTCTTCACGATATACCTTCCTTTCAAACAATTTTTTAGACGGGGTTATAGTTTTTATTGTATGGTACTCCAATTCAACCAACAGTATAGCATACTCTACATTATCTGTCAAGCTTTCATAATCCTCTTATTTTGCTTGATTACAGGCGATATAGGTATTTCCACTTCCAGTATTACTTGATTGCATCTATAACGCCACGATTGTCGCAGAAGCGACAATTAGATTAAGCATTTTTAAATCTTTCCTCCGCTACACTCCAGTTTATATTATTTAAAAATGCATCAATATATTTACCTTTCTCTGTGGGGAGATAATCAACCATAAATGCATGCTCCCACACATCCATAGCCAAGATGATTGGAAGTCCGGCAAGTGCACCAAGCTCATGGTCACTTGTCCATACAACGTGAGGGGTTTTACCTTTAGGATCCCAGTATAAAGTAGTCCAGCCGATGCCACGACTTTTGCCGACTGCCCTGAAATGCTCAATGAATCCGTCCCATGAACCGTATTTTTCAGACACAACCTTCACGAGTTCTGAATCTTTATTTCCTTCTTTAACATTTCCTTCCAACTGCTCAAAATAATATTCATGCATTCGCATACCGTCAAATTCAAAACTAAAACGTCTTCGAAGCTCTGCTACAACATAATCATCACCTTTAAGCTCCTGAATCTTCTCGCGAATAAGATTCACATGCTTTACATATCCTGAATAAAGCCCCAGATGCACTTCAATCTGCTTTTCAGAGATTCCATTTAGCGCAGGAATATCAAATTTTTGTTCTTTGTATGTCATTTGAACACATTATATAATTTATTAATGTTAGGCGCAAAAAAGAATCTTAAACTTTATCTTTTGGCAGGACTTTTTATAATCAATTTCTTTATTTGGTCTGTTATTTTTACACAGGAAAAAGATATTTTAACTGTTGCATTTCTTAATGTCGGACAGGGAGATGCGATTTTCATAGAGGCGCCCAATGGCAATCAGATATTGATTGACGGCGGGCCGAACAAATCTATTCTACGGCAGTTGAGCAAAATGATGCCTTTCTATGACCGCTCTATTGATGTAGTTTTAGCTACGCATCCGGACAGAGACCATATCGGAGGATTGCCAGATATATTGCAAAGATATAAAGTTGATTTTATTTTGGATTCTGGCAAAGTTGGCGAAAGTGCAGCGTACGAGGAACTGGTTCGATTGACCGAACTAGAAGAAATAGAATACATTGAAGCAAAAAGAGGAATGGTTGTGGTTTTAGATAATGATGTACATTTAAATATTTTATTTCCTGATAGAGATGTCTCTGAAGTTGAAAGCAATACTTCATCAGTCATAACGCAGCTTGTTTACGGTGAAACGGAGTTTATGCTGACAGGGGACTCGCCAAAATCAATTGAAGAATATTTGGTGATGTTGGATGGTGCGAATTTAGAGAGTGATGTTCTAAAAGTGGGGCATCATGGCTCCAAAACTTCAAGCTCTGAGATATTTTTAGGATATGTTGTACCAAAATATTCTGTAATCTCTGCAGGAAAAGATAATCGCTACGGGCATCCACATGAGGAGATAACCAAACTGCTTGAGCGGTTTGGCACAACAATACTGGGTACGCAAGAAGGGATAATTATTTTTGAGTCGGATGGAGAAAATATAATAGTTAAATAACCCCTGCTTCTTTTAGGGTCGCGTAAGCGCCTTTCTTTTTGATGGTTTTAACCGCTTTTGCGGAAAGCAGAAGGGTGATGCTTTTTTTGAGCTCTGGAATGTAGATTTTCTTTTTCTGAAAATTTGCTTTTCTTCGCACTTTCCCAACTGGATTAAATTGGGTAGCACGAACACGGTTGCTATATCCGCCTGCAACTTTTGATGATTTATGAGTAATTGGGCATATCTTTGCCATAATTTTTAATTTTTTATTCCTAATTCGCAATTTTTATGATATTATCATAAAAATCGCTTTATGCAACCTGATTTCATTTTCATCATTTTAATACTTATATTCTCTATCGTAATACACGAAGTTTCTCACGGCTATGCCGCAAACTCACTTGGCGATCCTACGGCGCGCCTTGCGGGCAGGCTCACTCTTAACCCGCTTAAACATTTGGACTTGATGGGCTCTATTATAGTTCCTGCAATTTTAATTCTAACGAGTGCAGGATTTATATTCGGATGGGCAAAGCCTGTTCCTTATAATCCTTACAATCTCCGAAATCAAAGATGGGGAGAAGCGATTGTTGGGGGCGCGGGACCTGCGGTAAATATTCTCATCGCAATTATTTTTGGTCTTTTGATAAGATTCGGTATGGAGTTTGGCTTTGTTACGGCATCGTTTATTCAAATCGCAGGAATCGTCGTTTTTGTAAATATTTTACTTGGACTTTTCAATTTGATTCCATTTCCGCCACTTGACGGCTCAAAAGTTTTTGCGTCAATTTTGCCGTATAGGGCGGCGGAGAGCTACAGGAGATTTATGAATTTAACGATGCGACATGGCCTCATTGTAATTTTCGGTTTTCTGTTTCTCTTCATCTTTATATTCGGTCCTATTTTCATTCGCCTAATTTCTTTCATCTCCTTCCTTATTACAGGCATACATGTCTTTTAATTTCTTGCATTTTAAGCTATTTAATAGTAGAGTATTGGGTAACTTGCACCAAGCGAGTTTTTTTGTAGAAAAATGTCCACAATAAATCAATTGGTAAAAAAGAAGAGAAAAAAGACATCCACAAAGTCAAAGACTGTGGCCCTGGGGCGTGGTTTCAACACTCTTAAAAATAGACCCGCAATGTATGCATCTCCGTTTAAAAGAGGGGTGTGCATCAAAGTTATGACAAAAACACCCAAAAAGCCGAACTCAGCTGTTAGAAAAGTTGCGAGAGTTCGCCTTACAAACGGCATGGAGGTTACAGCTTATATTCCGGGAATGGGGCACAATCTTCAGGAGCACTCTGTTGTGATTTTGCGCGGAGGACGCGTAAAGGATATTGGACTTCGCTACACTATTGTACGTGGAAAGCTTGACACTGAAGGCGTTGCAAACAGAAAAAGAGGAAGAAGTATGTATGGCTCTAAGAAACCTAAATAATGCGAAGGAAAGTTAAAAGAAGAAAAGAAGTTGAAAAGGACTCTGTACACGAGTCTGTTAAAGTTGCAAAGTTTATCAACTATGTAATGAAAGACGGCAAGAAAAATACTGCGCGAAAAGTGGTGTACGCTACACTTGATGAAATCAAAACTAAAGAAAAGACAGACAAGCCAGCAGTGCTTTTTGAAACCGCGCTTGATAATGTAGGTCCTACTATGGAGGTGCGCTCACGGAGAGTAGGAGGCGCAAACTATCAGGTGCCAAGAGAGGTACGGCCAGAGAGACGTAATTTGCTTTCAATGCGCTGGATTATTGACGCGGCAAAAGCGAAAAAAGGTTCCCCAATGTACAAACGGCTTGCAGATGAACTTATTCTTGCAAGCAAAAATGAGGGCGAGGCTGTCAAGAAGAAAGAAAATATGCACAAGATGGCAGAGTCCAACAAAGCATTCGCGCATTTTGCTTGGTAAATTTCTCGACCCATTTAGTTAATGTGGACAATATTAGTTATGTGGTTACATACAGCATGATATTATAGAGTTATAAACAACTTGCATGCTATGTCCAAATATCTCGCTAAGTTTCTAATACTAACAATTATTTTGACTGCAGCACTTTCTGTGAACTATCTCTTCGCTGCATGGACAGGACCGACTCAAGCACCGCCGGGAGGAAACACCCCGACACCAATTCATACGGGCTCAACCCCC